>WQVX01000001.1 GCA_009785615.1 Defluviitaleaceae bacterium
ATGGCAAAGGCTATTGTTCTTGGCATTAATACTAAAGAAAATTGCATCCATTTTGTAAAAATTCGATTACAAGAACAAATGGAATATCAACAAAGAATAGTAGAAAAATTTGGAGCCATTGGAGGCTTAATTGCCAAACTATCTTCAGATAATATGCAAATTTCAAAAGATACATTTGAGATAAATGACCGAATAGAATCTGCTGTTGCCAGCAGCGGAGACATGCACCACTCTTTAGAAGAAGCACTTTTTGAATTTAAAAAGCTTGTATTTACTTATAAAGAGATTACTTCTATAGCCCGTAAAACTAATATGTTGTCTATTAATGCAACAATAGAAGCTGCTCATGCAGGAAAATATGGCAGGGGTTTTGCAGTAGTTGCTACAGAAGTAGGAGATTTAGCTCAAAAAAGTATGAATGCAGCTAAGAGAACACAGGATAATAGCGATGATATTTTTAAAGTACTGGATAAATTGACAGAAAAAGCTAACGGACTCATCAATCAGATAGAAGATATAAAAGACTTTACAACCGGAATAGTAAAACATGCAGATGATATTGCAAAGGAAACCGAAGAGATAGTGCAGTTGATAGAAGATATTAAAGAATAAAACAATCCCCTTGGAGAAGTGAACATTCCAAGGGGATTGTTTTTGTTTTATTCCGCATCTGGCGCGAGTCGAACGCGCGACCTACCGCTTAGGAGGCGGTTGCTCTATCCTCTGAGCTACAGACGCTTTCTTGCAAGATTGTACCATATCAGCTATACAAAAATCAAGGCTATTATGACAAATAATAATAAATGTATTGGATAAATGTAATAAAACAGCCATTTTACAGGACGCCCCTGCTTGCCATTAGCACAAGCAATTATAGGTACAGCAAGCAAAGAAGCAATCAGCATAAATAAAGGTGCATCCATGTATATCCAATAGCAAAATAATGCCATAACTCCAAGTTGTATAGGCTTATGTTTGCTTAACACTGCTGTTAAAAATATGAAAAGTACTCCAATGCCACCATAGTCACTAGAAATCCATTCCGCTACAAACATAGCTAAAGTAACAGGAATAAGTGATAATATCCATAAAGCCGTCTTATCTATATCTTTCAATATTTTAAAAATGAACACACAAACTACACCCAACCATAGGGTATAAAAGATATTTGTATTTTGAAAAAAATCAATGTTTCCATCATTAAAGGCTAAGTCAAATGGAATTTCTGAAATTAAGGCGAATATACCCAACCTAAACATGTATTTGTTCATGCTCTTAGTATGGCGACAGCCCTCTGCTATAAGATAAACGAATAACGGAAATGCTATCCTACCTATTATTCTAAATCCAATTGACAGCATAAAAACTGCCCCGGCATGATCTATAATCATAGTTATTATTGCAATTATCTTTATGGTAAATGCCGTCATTACTTTAGTGCCTCCGTAAGCACTGCCCAATCACTTAAATTTAATTCCTCTCCGCGAACATTTTCTGAAAATCCACATCCTACGATTATAGCGGCTAGTTCCTCTTTGGTAAAAGGATATAGCTCTGCTCCATAAAGGCTATTTACTAATGTTTTGCGACGCTGACCAAACCCGGCTTTGATATTGGCAAACAAAGAGCCTTTGTCTGTATCCACCGGAGGATTTTTTAATACCTCCAAATGCACCACCGCAGACCCTACTTGAGGTCTTGGCATAAAGGAATTAGGCGGAACAAATGCGGCAATAGATGCATTTGCATGATATTGAACCGCTAAAGATAAAGCCCCGTAAGACTTGTCCTTTTTCTTGTTATTGCTTGCCATTCGCTGGGCCACTTCTTTTTGAACCATTACAGTAATGGATTCAAAACAGAAGTTTTCCAATAAATACATTATTACCGGGGTTGTAACGTAATACGGCAAATTGGCCACTACTTTGTTAATGTGTGTGGGAATTTCAAAATCTAATATATCGCTGTGAATGACTTCCACATTAGAACAATCCTTAAAAATTTCACCTAAAATATTTACCAGCCTGCCATCTAATTCTACTGCTAAAACTTGCCCGGCACATTCAGACAAAGCTTGAGTAAGCCCTCCTATGCCCGGGCCTATTTCCAATACTGAATCATCAGACGTGATATTGGGCGCACGGATAATTTTCTTTAAAACATGAGAATCTATAAGAAAGTTTTGTCCTAAAGACTTGCGAGCATGAATATCGTATTTTTCTAAGATGGCTTTTGTGCCTGAATGTGATGCTATCTGCATAACTATCTCCTTGGTCGAACTATAATAAGTAATACTAACACTGCAATACCTATAAGTACTATAGCACCACCGGGCCGCAAATTAAAGTAAAAAGACAAAATAAGCCCTGCCATAGTAAATAAAAAAGCAAACATTATAGAGTATATCAAATTTTCTTTATATCCACGAGAAATTTGCATTGCACAGGCTACAGGAATTACCATTAAAGAAGAAATAATAAGTGCTCCAACGGTACGCGCAGATATGGCTACTGCTACAGCGGTAAGAATGGTAAAAATAAGATTGATAGTATTTACCGGAATCCCTGCCGATACTGCACTTTCTTCATCAAAAGCAATATGTAGTAATGGGCGATACAAAAAAATAGTAATACCCACAACGATAATACTAAGCATTGCAATAGAAAAAAGTTCTCCATTACTAATGGCAACTATACTGCCAAATAAAAAATTATAAAATCCGGCTCCGGGTGCCATACCTGAAAAAACAGCAGCAAGCCCCACTCCTAAAGATAAAGTAATACTGACAGATAATTCTGCATACCAAGAAAAACGACGACGAATTAATTCTAAGGCAAGGCCGGCACATATAGCAGCAGCAAAAGCTCCTATTATTGGATTAAAACCTAAAACCAGGCCAATAGCTACACCCGCCAACCCCGTATGTGATAAAGCATCACCAACGGTAGACATACGTTTTAGTACTATTACCTGGCCTATCATTGGCGTTATAATAGAAATACACAAGGCTGCTAACAATGCGCGGCGCATGAACTCGAAGCTGAATAATTCTAAAAATAACATAAATGCCTCGATTCAATAATAGTTTTAGATGTTTTTTTAATCATGAAGAGCAATATTTTGATAAAAATCTTTTGGAGAACTTAGCTTAATGCCGCCTTTTTCAAATTGGAGTATGCGGTCAGCATGGTTTAAAATTAAAGGGACATCGTGCGTTACCATTATTAAAGTAGCATTTTCTTTTTTGTTTAATTTACCAAGAAGGCAACAAATTTGAGTAGCTGCTCCATTATCCATTCCTACTGTTGGTTCATCTAAAATAATCAAGTCGGGCTTTTTTACCAAGGCTTTAGCCAGCAAAACCCTTTGTTGTTGTCCACCTGACAAACGACCAATAGATTGATTGCGATAATCTAACATATCCATTTGTTTTAAGGCGTTATCTACAGTTTTGCGCTGCTCTCGTAAACCTATATTCATTTTTATAGGTATACCAAGGCTAACAATCTCTGCTACTGTAGCAGGAAAGTCCGGGTTAAAGGCGGAAGCTCGCTGAGCTAAATATGCAACATTATTTGTCAGTACATCCGCACAGCCCAAAGTCGGTTTTAGTAATCTTAGCAAAAGTTTTAACAAAGTGCTTTTGCCGGAACCATTTATCCCCGCTACACAAATAAATTCACCTTTTTTTACATCAAAACTTACATTTTTGAGGATCGGTTCTTTTTCATATTGGAAATACAAGCTCTTAACGGTTATAATCTCCATAATGCAACACCCCACTAATATACTATTTTATCATATTGGAAGTGAAGTTATGACAATTTTATCAAATTTTTCAATTTTAATTGGCCCTATCATTGGAGCCTTAATAGGGTATTGTACCAATTTGCTTGCTATTAGGATGCTATTTAGACCTTTTAAACCCGCATATCTTTTTGGTATGCAATTGCCTTTTACACCCGGATTAATTCCAAAAGAAAAAGCTCGTTTAGCTAAAAAGATGGCTGAGACAATAGGCGGTCACATTATCACACCGGAGATTTTAACGCGAGATTTAATGGCCTTCATAGAGGTAAATACTCTTGATCAGTTCTTTAGTCGATGGGGTCTTGACCCGCCTGTAGAGTATATAAAGAAAGGGCTTACAACTCTTGTTGATAAGACCCCGGGTGAGATTATCCCCGCTGTTGCCATTGATGGTATTAAAAATGCTATACGCAAATATCTACCACAGGGCTTAGAATATATACTGCAAATTGAGCATCCAAATATTGACGACATAGATAAAAAAGGAGCCGAATGGCTTAAAAAATTGATACAGGAGCATGTAGGCAGGCTTGCAGGGATGTTCTTAGATCATCAAAAAATATATGGCAGTATCAAACAGGGGCTTACCGATTATCTGTCTGAGCCGGATAATATTGAAGTTATAGCTGACAAAATTGATGAAGTAATAGATCGCTTTTGTGAGTCGAGATACTGGGCTGATTGGCAAAATCAGACTGATCAAGATCAGTTAAGTCAAGATCAGCTAAGTCAAAACAACATAGAAAAAACGGCAGAACTTTTTGCTCAGTGGGCAGAAAACACATGGGAGCAAACATTAAAAAAAGCACTTATAACAAGTGCTTTTGAGAAGGCGGCAAATCATATAGCCCAGCATTTAGACATTGAAAGCATGATAGAAACCCAAATTAATGCTTTTGAACCTGAAAAGATAGAGGCATTGGTATTGTCTGTAGTTAAGCGTGAGCTTGCTATGGTTATGGCTTTGGGCGGTATACTAGGTTTTATCATTGGTTGGATACCGGTTTTGGTGGGGTAGTGTTACTCCACCAAAGCAAGTAAATCCTGTTTAGATACTGTACCTACAACACGCTTATACATTTCACCATTCTTAAATGAAATGATGCTGGGGATACTTATTACTTGATAAGCCCCGGCTAATTTTTTGCTTTGATCCACATTTACTTTGCAGACTAATACTTCTCCATTTTTTTCGTCTGCCAATTCTTCCAATGTAGGAGCCAGCCTTAAACAAGGCTTGCACCAATTTGCATAAAAATCTACTATAACGGGGATATTACTTTTTTTTACTACCTCTTCAAAATTATTATCTGTTACTTCTGTGATAGCCATTGTAATTCCTCCCTCTTATTAGTGTGTCCATTAGATAGCATATGATACGTTTGTCCATTGATTTTAAATCTTGCTGAGTAGGCTGTCAACGAGCATCTTTCAACAATCTTTTCATTTATTTTCAATACGTATAAATGTATCTATTATTTAAGCTGGCTTGGATGCTTGGTGAAAAAGTCTACTTTTGGCTCTAAAAATTTGAAGTTGTGGCCTGAGCTTAGGAAGAATGGCAAAGGCTCATTTATATAAGTCCATTCCCACAGGCGTTCATCTACACTAAGGAATTCGCGTACTCTTTCTGTACCTTCCGGTGCAAAGGGATGAAGCAATACAGCCGCTACCCTTACTATATGAAAAGCATCCACTAATGTCTGCGCTCTTAGGGATTCGCCGGATTCTCCGTCAGTGTCGGCTTTTTTTATTTGGGCTGACCAAGTTTTATTTGCATCGCGCAAATATACGTCTAGCATATCTATGATTTTGGCAAGTTCAAAGCGATACATTGCCCATTCGTATTCTGAAATTATTTTATCTGCGGCTTGCTTAGTTTCAGCACTCACTTCTACTGCCGGTAGTTTGCCATCGTAATATTTTTGCATAGTATAGAAACAGGAACGGATCAATCTGTTATAGACATTGGTTAGTATGTTCCCTTCTGCCAAAGTTGCGTCAAAGCCTTCTCCACCCATAATTGCTTGTGGCTTAAACGAAATACTGTTGCCGTGGAGTGCCATATGTGCAAAGTGCATACGTAACTGCTCTACGGTGTAATGATTTAAAAGCTCTTCTGCGCCAGGAGGTTTTACGTCTCCGCTGCTACTGGCCTTGCGATTGCCAAAATATAAATGGCGGTTGGGAATTATTATTGGTAGGGCTTCTTGGACAGGACGGCCGGCGATCTCGTTAAGTGCCATAAAAAGCCCCATTGCTGCTACTGCATAGAAATAGATGTTATCTTCACCGATAAATTGATACACCCTTGTATCTTGATCAAACCACCATTTTTCCCAATCTTCGCCGGTACCTGTTGATTCTTTAAGATAAGCTTGAACAAACGCCATGGGTATCCACAAGGATTCCGGCCATACCCAGAAGGTTTGGTCAGTTATATCTTCCTTTTCGGGAACAGGTATGCCCCATTTTACATTTCCTGTTAATCGGAAGGGAACAAGTGTAGTACCTGTGCGGAAGCGTATGCCATGTTCTCTTAGGATAGTGCAAGCCGCTTCACGGTCTTTTAGCACTTTAAAAGTTATGGTTGCTGACTTGTTTTCTTCGTTAACGTCTGCCTCGTGGGCCGGCATTTTTGACATAGCAGTGTGCAAATCTTCTAAATCCTCAGTTTTAATTAGGATGGCGGGATCTTTTAAAAAATCCGCTACATTAGTTAATAAAATTTTGCGGCTTATGCCCTCTTTTTCTAAAAGAGTTTGCCGTTCTTTTAAATCATCGCCAAAGCGTTCTAAGTCGAAATACCAGTTTTTAACGGCTTTTAGTGATGGCGTTTGGCCTGTGGTAACAATTTTAGGAGCGATCAACTCTCCGGGGCTATATTGATGTCCTAGTTCACATTCATCAGCGTAGGCAGTATTAGATTTGCATTTTGCTATGGGGCATCGTCCCTCTACTTGCCTACCATTTAAGATAACTTGATTTTCTTCATCATAAAATTGTTCTACTTCTTCCAAGCGCAGATATCCGCTTTTGTACCATGCTTCAAACAATTGTGCAGACAGTTCATTTTGAATGCGCCCACCTTCATATAGTGCGGATGCACCATACAGATTAAGGCTGATATTATAATCATTCAGCACTTTCTTTTGGGCTTTGTGATTGCCTTCTACGAAGTCGGCAATGGTTCCGGAAAATCCGGCCTCTTTGATGGCCTGATATTTTACTTCTGGCCCTGCACCATAACAGTCTGTCCCCGAAATAAAAATTACATTACCTTTGCCTATGCGGTCACGTAAAAATCGGGCGTATATATCTGCATGAATAAACAGTCCCCCGATATGACCCGAGTGCAGATGCTTGTCGCCGTAGGGCATACCGCCGGTGACAACGGCTCTTTTAGGAAAGTGTGGTGATGAATTCATTTGGTTTACCTCCAAGTGTATGTTAGTGTATTATAAAAGGGCTATATCCCTGAATTTCCAAAATTTTATATAAAAAAGTACTACAACTTCCGAAAGGTTGTCGTTCAAAACACCAATCGGCGTTCGTAGGGGATGGGTTAAAACATCACCTGCAAACACAGAAATCTCTGCCGCTGTAGCAAAAAATAGTATAGCCTAACTTTCCCTTTTTTTCAAGCCCTGCAAGAAGGTGGAAATGGGTTGTATGTTGCGCAAAAAAACCGTCTTATTAGACGGTTTTTTTGTGAAACAACGAGAAGCTGTGAACACAACTTTTTAGTTGTCGGGCAAATTTGCTGCGTTTTAACGTGATCCACGCCCTGTTCGCCTTGTACTTGATCCTCGTCCTGTATTCGACGATTGAGTATTATTTTGTTGACGCTGCGCACGCGAGACATTACTATATAAAAAAGTATCATCACTTTGAGTTACTCTAAAACTTCCATCGCGAACATAATTACATGCTGTTTGTTCAAAATCGACAGATTTTAAGCTACTTCTTTTAACCAGCATAATTACTACAGAAATGGCTATGCCAATTAACAGACTAATCAGTACAGATTCAATACTCATTATATGCCTCCCATTAGCATGATTATAATGTTTACCACTACAGTGATAATGATAGCCATAATTATAAGCTGCCGCCAAAATATGCCCCAGTCGGTAGGTAAATCACCTACAAATTTACCTGTTTGGCCATTCATAGCAAAAATATAATTTTTATCCTGCCATTTGGCATTCAGTACCCATACAGGCAGTAAAGCATATTTTACTGTACTTTTTCTTAAATGAATGTCACGATGTTCCGGAGATACACTTACATAGCCCGTAACAGTTCTTGAAAAAGCTACCTCAGTACTTTTTTTTATGCGCCGGTTTGCTCGTTCAATGCAATGCTCTGCACAAAAGTCAAATTTATCTGCAAGGAAACCTGACAAGAAGGCTGTTTGAAATGGCACTGCTGCTTTTGCGTCAAAAGGCTCTATAGATTCCATTAAATCATTAGACATTTTGGCAGATGCATCAACGGGAACATCATCAAATGCCATATTGCCTTTGCGCACTACATTAAAAAATTTAGTTTCAGTATAGTTATATTGGGCATCGCTCCAACTACGGATTGTTGTTGCTTTATAACGCATAGAGGCATCTACTTCAGCATCAAATAGCCAAAAAGGAACATACACACCTTTTATTTCCTCTAGCTTTTTTGATGATTTAAATGTCCCGGGCAGTAGACGCTTACCTGTCAAATGCTTTGAAAGAGATTCTTGAGCCGCTTTTTTATCTAGCTTGAAAGGAATTATAAGATCCGGTCGCGCACTACCTGAAAGCTTTCCCTTCATTACTACAGGGCTTCCGCAAAAAGGACAGCTTGTAGCCGCTGTTGTAGCATCAACGATGATTTCTCCGGCACAAGAGTTACAGGCAAATACATTCATGCTTTCCTCTTCGCCTTCTTGCCATTTGGAATCTTCGTGAGAACTCCATTCAATTTCTTCTTGTTTTGCCTCTTGTTCTTTTAACAGCACATCATCATAAGCTTTAAGCGACTCTACATCAAAGGCAGAGTCGCAAAAAGGACACTTCATTTGCTGAATTTCACTATCAAAATTAATAGCTCCATCGCAATTTGGGCATTTATAATCTATTAACGCCATTCAACCATATCTCCCTATGACCTTGGTGTACCACAGTCCGCACAAAACCTACCTTGATTTTGTGTACCACAAGAGCATGTCCAATCTCCACTTGCCGGCCTTGGTGTACCACAATCTGAGCAGAATCTTCCCGTATTAGAAATACCACAAGGGCATGTCCAGTTGTTTTCTACCGGCCTGGATGCACCGCAATCTTTGCAGAAGTTTCCTGTATTCGCTACGCCACAACTACAATTCCATCCGCCGGCACCAGGGGCGGCCTGACTTGCCGGGGCAGTAGCCGGAGCTTTTTGCCGGTTCATGGCATTCATAGCAAATAAGTCGTTAGCATTTAAACCTCCTGCTTGTTGAGCCATACCCATACCCATAAAGCCTGTCATAGCCCCACCTTGATTTTCTGCGGCGGCTCGCATTGCATCTGCCTGAGCACTTACCAGTGCTGCACCAGCCATACCGGGATCACGCATTACTGCTTTACGTTGCAGTTGCCTAATCATATCCTCATCTTCTTTTGGAGCTGAAAGTGAGTTTATTGCAACAGAAACAATTGACAATCCACGCAAATTACCCCATTTTTCTGATAAGGCTGTGTTTAAAGCCTGGGATAATTCCTGTGTATGCCCGGGAATGGCACTATATCTCAAGCCCATTTCTGACAATCTGGCAAAAGCAGGCTGTAACGCACTTAAAAATTCACTACGCAACTGAGTATCAAGCATATCTCTTGTGTATTCTCCTTGAACATTACCACTAACATTAGTGTAAAACAATAGTGGGTCTGACATCCTATAGGAAAAAACACCATTAGCACGAAGAGTTATATCCATATCTAAACCAATATTTGTATCTACTACGCGAAATGGAATAGGTGTAGCCGTACCAAATTTATTATTTGGTAATTCCTTGATATTAAAATAATATATACGTTGTTCTTTACCGGTGTCGCCGCCATGTGCAAAACGCCTACCTACGGTTTTAAATGTATCAAGAATACTTCTTCCAAGTGAACCTGAAAAAACGCTGGGCTCAGATGACTGATCCCATGTATATAACCCGGGTTCAGCACTTACATCCATAATTCGGCCTTGTTCAACAATCATCATACATTGGCCTTCATTAACAGCAATGCCGCTTCCATTAGAAATAATGTTGTCATTACCCTTATTAGCTGAACGCCCGTTTGTTCTTCTTTGACCTCTTGCTACCAAAACTGTATCCGGCATAGAATCCAAATGGAAAAAATCTAACCATTGATCACCCAATGTACTGCCTACTGCACTAGCCGCAGCTCTAATCAATCCCATATGTAAAGCTCCTCTCATATATCGTATTAACATACGAAACTTAAAATTAATTTAGCATATTTACATCTAAATTGCAAAGATATATGGAAAAATGCTACACATTTCCATATCGCTAAAGTGATTGCTTTGACTCTGTTAAACTTAGAGTCTGCTTAATTTCTTGTGGTGCAGAATTTTGTCGCAAAAATTCATCTACTGTACGAATACCAAAATAGCGTAAAAAATCTTCAGATGTACCAAAAAGAATGGGCTTTCCCGGCGCATCTAAACGTCCCAGTTCTTCTACAAGACCATATTCTAACAGCCTGTTAACAGCATGAACCGCGCTTACCCCGCGTATTTCTTCTATCAACGCCTTAGTAACAGGCTGTTTATAAGCGATTATGGATAGTGTTTCTAATAAGGGTTGAGTTAATGAGGGCTTAGGCGATTCAGGCAAAAGTTTTTTAGCATATTCATGGTATTCAGGATTGGTACACAATTGAAATGAATCTTTTATTTCTGCTAACTGTATACCGGATTCTTGTGCTTCATAACATTCTGACATATGCATAAGCAAGCCACGCACAGCAGGAATATCACATTCTAAAGCTTTTGCTAAATGAGCTACAGGAACAGCATTTCCGGCAGCAAATAATATTGCTTCTAAAATTTTTTGTTGTTTTAGTTGTAAGCCCGGCATGGAAACACTTCAATCTCCCCAAACACATCGTCTTGACGCAAGTCGGCTTGACGCCGCCTTATCATCTCAAGTAGTGCCAAAAAAGTTACTACGCATTCTTCGCGAGTTTTACAATCTACAAATAATTCCGACATGCGTACCATTTTTTGTTCCTTTAAACAAGCTGTAATCAGCTGAATTTTATCTGATATACTATGGCGTTCTCTTGGAACAGTCCCAAAAGCTGACCGCACTGTGTCCACTTTAAGTGCTTGGCGTTGCATTACATCGGTAAAAGTTTGCCATAATTTATCTGTTGTTACTTCCTCCAGCCATTTTTCCGGCTCAATAAGAATTTTATTTTTGCTCATCAGCGGAAATTCAGGCTCTCTAAATAAACGCTGACCTGAGTTTTCTAACCCTTTTAAGGTTTCGGCTAAATCTTGGCAACGTTTGTAAGCAATTAACTGTTGTACTAAAGCTTCACGAGGGTCTTGTTCATCCTCTTCAGGATTGTTTTTAAATCTTGGTAATAGCATACGAGACTTGATCTCAAGAAGAGTAGCTGCCATTACCAAAAACTCGCTCATTCCTTCCATGTCGGGAGGAAGTCCTTTAATAATTTCCAGATATTGTTGGGTCAATTTAGCCATAGGGATATCATAAATGTCAATTTCATTTTTTTCTATAAGTCGAAAAAGCAAGTCAAACGGGCCTTCAAAGGCATCTAATTTAATATGCATCTACTTACCAGTGCCAGGCTGCACTCACCAGCATTTCGGTGATGGGGTCAATAATTCCATTAACGAATCCAAATAACACTAACAACATTAGTAATAGTTGCAATAATTTTTCGTTTTGAGACATTTTAACTGCTGTATTAGGAGAAACGGATACTTGTAATAATTTTGCAGCATCCAATGGTGGAATTGGGATCATATTAAAAAGTGCAATACCAATGCTAAAGCGAGCAAAGTGAGCAAAAAATTGGAATATCCAAAGTGTTACTGAAACCATAACCGGGTGATTGCCTACCATTTCTTGTATTGATACTACATTAATAATTCCTACAAAAAGAGCTACTAACAATCCAACAGATATATTGATTAAAGAAGGTGTAAGATATGTGATAAATATACCTTTTTTGCGATCTTTGTAATACAAAGGTGAGGTTGGGGTAGGACGCCCCCAACCAAAACCATAAAAAACAGTAATAATAAATCCAATTGGCTCCAGATATTTTAAGGGGTTGCCCGACATAAGTCCACTTTTTTTGGGGGTTGGATCCCCAAGTAAAGTACTGCAACGTGCCTTAACCATCTCGTGAAGTGCTAATGCAACAAAAGCTGCAAAAACTCGCAAAACAAGTTCATAAAGGTTAATATTCAACATTATCTATCCCTCAGTTGAATGCCCAAAGTTTCCTCCAAATATTTAAGAATTGACTCCATAGGCTTTGCTACCTCAGAATCTGTTAATGTCCTATCCTCTGCCCTAAAGAATAGACTATAGGCCATTGATTTATACCCTTCCTCAATCTGCTTGCCTTGGTATACGTCAAAAAGAGTTAATTCTACCAGCAAAGAGCCTGCTTTTTTACGGATAGCCTCTTCAATTTCGGCAGCAGTGATATTCTCTTTTACTTGTAAAGCGATATCACGAGTTATGGCAGGATATTTGGGTAAAGGTATATAAGTTGCGGCATTGTTTATGCCATCAACCAAAGGTTTAAATGGAATGATAGCAACGTAAACTTTAGTGCCAATTTCATATACCTCTGCAATGTCCGGGTGCAATTCCCCAATATGAGAAAACTGCCCAAGATTAGAGAAGGACTCGTCTTGTATTACAATTTCCGCTGTCCGCCCGGGATGAAGTTGTGGCACATTAGAACTTGGCATAAATTTAATATTTTTTATACCTAATCTTGCAAAAAGTTCTTCAACGTCACCTTTAATATCAAAAAAATCCATTCCCTTACCTTCACGGCTATATGCGCCAATTGTTAGGTAAGTTAATTCTTCCGGCAAAGTCCCGGGATTATCTTTATGGCGTGGCAAATACACTTTTACAAGCTCAAAGAGCCTAGCATATGCATTGCGGCGGTTAAAATTTAAAGAAAGGCTTTGCAACATTCCATTAAGGGGCGATGTACGCATAACGCTAAAATCTTCGCCCAATGGGTTAGTAATATTTACTGCTTCACGCAAAGGACTATCAGAGGGGATATTTAATTTATCAAAAATCTTTGGCCCTTCAAAGGAAGATGTTAAAGCTTCGGAATAGCCTAAAGCCACCATAGTACGCTTTATCATATCCGTTCCGTGCTGAAGCGAATTTTTTCCGCCGCCAAAAATATTCCGCTGGGCTTTATTTATTGGAATATTGTTATAGCCATACAAACGAGCCACTTCTTCTGAGATATCAGCTTCACTTGTGATATCGGATCTAAATGTGGGAATTACTGCATTTCCGTTTGTGGCATTTATATCTACCCTATTTAAGAAGATATCTTCCATGTTTCTGATGTCCGTACCCAGTCTTCTATTTATGTTTTCGGGCTTATATTCTACTGTTATAGGATTACGAGGGCCGGGATAATTATCTACCACACCGGAAACTACTTCGCCACAAGCTAATTGCTCTACCAGCTCCATTGCACGGTTAACTGCTGCCAAAGGTAGATTTGGGTCTATTCCCTTTTCAAATTTACCTGATGCATCTGTACGCATCCCAAGCTTTTTGCTACTTAAACGAATATTGGTACCATCAAAATTGGCAGATTCAAATAAAACCGCAGAGGCTTCGCCTGTTACTTTAGAATTTTCTCCACCCATGATGCCGGCTATAGCAACAGCTTTTTCCGGGTCGGCAATAACAAGCATTGTTTCATCTAAAACGCGCTCTACTCCATCTAAAGTAGTAAATTTTTCATTAGGCGTAGCATTACGCACAATTATTTTATGTTGAGCATCAGAAGATCCCTTGCTTATATGGTCAATATCAAAAGCATGTAATGGTTGCCCATATTCCAGCATCACATAGTTTGTGATATCTACGATATTATTGATTGGCCTAATGCCTGCCATTGTAAGACGTCGGCGCAACCATTGCGGCGAGGGTTCTATACGGACATTTTTAACGACCCTTGCAACATAGCGTGGGCATAAATTGGGGTTTTTAATCTCTACTTCAACAAAATCTGAGGCATTTCCTTCTGCTTTCTCTTCTATCTTAATAGAAGGCAAGGATAATGTTTTACCATAGGTAGCCGCTATTTCTCTGGCTATACCGATAACAGATTGACAATCAGAACGATTAGAATTAATTTCAAACTCAATAACATCGTCTATTAACTCTAAAATAGGGCGAACATCTGCGCCCAAAGGTTGTGGAGTTTGAAACACATAAATGCCATCTTCCGGCGACTCAGGATAATCTTGGCGAGTATAGCCTAGTTCTTCTATAGAACAAAGCATACCTTCAGATACTTCTCCACGTAATTTACCTTTTTTTATTTTGAGTCCACCTACTAAAGATGCACCATGTGTGGCTACAGGTACATAGTCACCTACATGCAAGTTAGTTGCTCCTGTTACAATTTGCAGCATTGATTCGCTACCAATATCAATTTTAGTGATAACTAATTTGTCTGCATCAGGGTGTTTGTTTATAGATTCAACCCGACCCACCACTACTTTATCAATTTCTGTTCCCAATGGGGTATGAGATTCTGCTACAGTCCCACTAAGGGTAATGTCCTCCATAAATTGTCGGATTGGTACATCTATATCAACAAATGTTCTTAACCAAGACAGGGGTATATTCATTATAGGCTTTCTCTCCTCAAAACTGTGTCAAAAATTGCATGTCATTTTCATAAAGCAAGCGCATATCAGTTATCCCATACCGTTGCATAACAATACGGTCTATTCCCATTCCAAAAGCATAGCCGGAATAACGATTAGGGTCTATATTGCAGTTAGACAAAACCTTTGGATGAACCATACCACAACCAAGAAGTTCTACCCAACCGGTACCTTTGCAGACATAGCACGGTGCATCTTTTTCTTGACCTCCGCAAGCAAAGCATTGGACGTCCATCTCAGCACTAGGCTCTGTAAAAGGAAAAAAGCTTGGGCGGAACCTGACTTGTATATCTTCTCCTAAAATACGTTGAGCAAAAAGAGTTAATATCCCTTTTAAATCTGCCATAGTGACATCTTCATCTACTACTAAGCCTTCCAGTTGGTGAAAAACAGGCGCATGAGTAGCATCCCAGTCATCAGAACGATATACAGAACCCGGTGCAATAATCCGAATGGGCGGGGAAGCTTGTTCCATAACTCTAACCTGCACTCCGGAAGTTTGAGTGCGAAGTACAAAGCCGCCTTCTGTGTAGAAAGTATCTTGCTCATCTTTAACAGGATGGTTGGCCGGGATATTAAGTGCTTCAAAGTTATAGTAATCCGTTTCTATCTCGGGGCCATCGGCAACAGTAAAGCCCATACCTATAAAAAGTTCTGTCATTTCTTGTAAAACTAAAGTAAGCGGGTGAAGGTGTCCTAATGAAGAGGAACGACCGGGCAAGGTTACATCAATTTTCTCTTTTTTAAGAGCTTCTTCAACTTGCTTGCGTCCTAGTTTTTTGCGTACTTCTTCTATGCGGCTTTCTGCTAAAATTCGTAGTTCATTTATTTGTTGGCCTGCGACAGGACGTTCTTCCGGAGGAAGGGAACCCAAAGATTTTAATAATAAAGTAATTTCTCCTTTGCGACCCAGTAATTTAACCCTTAATTCCTCTAAGGCGGCGGAAGTGTCCGGTTCATTAATTTGTTGCTCTATGGTTTCCCGTATTTTATTGATATCACTAATATTTTGCATGGTTACTCCTTCCATATTGTACAAATTAATTCATTATACCGCATCCCGGCAATTTTGCAAAATGATATGAAAATAATCTGTAATTGGTGTACGCAACTCCGGTAAAAAAAGATTTTAAACAGGCTCTAACTAAAAAGATGCCTTGCACAGTATTTGTACAAGACACCTTAAATGGTGATTGACCTCCGGCGTGGAGGTATTACATATTAAGTTGTGTTGGTTCATTTTAGGTCATAGGCAACACCATATCCTTTCAAAAAAGACATAAAAAATTTAGATACAAAAAAGGCGTGAGGGGACTCGACTAAACAACTGTCTACATCACCTACACGCCCGAAATATCAATAACACTTCAATATATTCAAACGATCCACTATAAGTAATTTACAATGAATAAACACATACTATTATCATACGCTGAAGTATCCAACGGAACAAAGTATAACCCATTCTTGCCATTGCAAAAAAGGCAAAACTAAGTTATACTGTTGCCTACTACAGCGACAGATATTCTGTGTTTGCAGGGTGATGTATGTGAACATCCCCTCATGCGTCGGTTGTTGCCGTTGCGAGGCACAACCGAACGTTGTATTTATTGGTATTAACTTTATTACTTGCCCATTATACCCCTATTTCATAATTTTGGCAATGGATTAAAAAAATTTTTAAAGCGATGCAGAAAAATCTGTATCGCTTTTTTATATGCCGGGATATAGTCAAAAACATGAAAAAATAACCGACTCTTTTTCAAATAAATTACTTTAAGTTGGAGCTTAACCGTTTACTAGTTGTGGAAAATTTGATATAATAGGACAAATTAATATTATCCGTTGTAAATTATTAAGTATGCAGTCAATAAAGTTGCAAAAAAGGGGGGGTACTTTGTGAATGAAATTTTTCAATATCTTGGTACATTTGCTTCGATATTTAGTATTCCATTAGCTATCATTTTACATTTTAAAGCAAACAGTGCAAAGCAGAGTAAAGTACGTTTAGAAATTGTTAGAACATTGTCTTATCGTATCGGAGAGGGTCAGAAATTAAGTAGATTTGAGATTTCAGCCGTATTTAACTCTAAAATTAGAGAGCATAACATTTGGAAAGCTCAATTTACAGAATTAATAGTTCTTGAAGATATTATCACTGATGTAGTATCCAATCCATTTCTATCAACAGATCATAAAACCATAATTATACAAGATATAGAGCATATTTTTATGAGTTATGGGACTAAAAAAGACATCATGGACATGAACAAACCTACAAAAATACATCTTGAATACACTTCAAAATTTACTAGTATAGCTGGAATCCTTGCCGCAATAATGACTGCTGTGTTTGCGGCTCTATTAGGTGATACAGGAGAAAGAATCGCGTCTGTAATAATAGGTTCTTATTTTCTTTCATGGATAGCAGCAGGTATAATAGTAGCATTAATTTCATTTGGTTTCTCTGCCTTAATTGCTTATTTTATAACTCCTAAGAGAAAAAAAGATGATACCGACTCGACAGATAAGGAGCATTAAGGTATCCTTTAAATAGCACAAGGGCGTAAGGGCGGTGCAAATTTTTTTATGCTTTTAGGGCTTGCTTCTCTGAAGGGAGGGTGATGTTTACTCGTTTCACCCCGAGGGGAGGTGATACCGTGACTGCTTTCGATACCATTATGATGGTGTTAACAATTGCTACTTTGATTGTTAGTATAATCAGCTTGGTGGTTGATATAGTCAAAAACATGAAAAAATAACCGACTCCTTTCCTCTAAGGTCTTGTCGGTTATTTTTCATAAGCTTTTGAAATTTAATTTGAGCAAGTCCGCCGTCTTTATAGCGGCGTGCTAGGGGAACGTTCACCTTGGACGTTCCCTTTATTTATTATAATCTTATTATATGATAGATATACGTTATTGTAAACACACAAAAAGAGCAAAGTGCTTTAGTGTACACTTTGCTCTTTTTATATTTAAGCATTTTTTTAAATTTGCTTACACCTAAAGTTTTACATCAACAATTTCGCCGGGCAATGTTGTTGGTGTTGCTGGTGGTGTACCTGCTGTGTCCATAACAAAGCCTCGTCGGCCGGCAACGTCAAAAGATACTGCGGCACCTGAATTGTTTGCACCCGGCCCAAACATCTTGTTAGGATCAAATCCGCCATTATTTGCAGAATACAAGAAGCCTTGTTGAATGCGAATTGAACGTGGGCGCATATCATTGCGGCGTCTGCGACGAATTTCTTCACGTTGCTGCTCTACGCGCCTGCTCTCTTGTTGCATTTGTTGAGAAACCCGTTCCCGCTTCTCTTCCCGCTCAGCCCGTTCTCTGCGCCTAATTTGCCTGATTGTTTTGTCAACGCGGTCAATTTGCATCTGAACGGATCTGGCTAGTGCTTTTCTTTCACTTGTGCCCAGGCTACTACTCATTACTTCAGACATTTTTGCTCTTAACCGTGATCTAACCTGGTTAGCTCTACTTAAAGAATCGGTATTGCTAAGGCGTATTGAACCTCTTTGTGGCTGTCTGCGCCGACGTCGATTGTTTTGGTGGTTTTCGTTTGCACGGTTATGGGCATCTTTCAGCAATCGCGTTTTTTCATCTCTTGTGATTACACCATGCGTTTCATCACCGATTTGCAGGCTTTGCGTTTGATTGGCAATTTGTTGATTTTGTGTTTGATCGCTGGTATAAACATTCTGATTTTGATTAGTGATATTTACATCCATAATCTCCCTCCTTGGAGTATATTACTATCCCGCACATTATATTTCGGTATTTTTTAACGATAGTATTAGGAAAATATCACAAGAAATTTAGTAAACAGACAGGTTTACTCTAAGTATCCATTAGCCTCAAGCCATTCCAGAGTATGTTCACCGGTAGTGCCAAAATTTCTCCAGCCATAGCGTGTCCAATATTGTTCAAAAACACGGATATCTATATCCATAATGCGTGGTCTCATAACAGTCTGTACGTGGTGATCCAGTTCCGGACTTAATCTGTTTTCCCAAAATTCCATCACGCTTGCAACATAATCTTCTCTAAGAGCCTCAAAAAGTGATGTTATATTGGAATTATAGGTAATATCAATAATATTAGTTGATATTACCATATCTTCATTCCAAATGCGTATATGCACATTTTCAACAGCTTCCGGGTGCAATAGTACAGGAAATTCAGCTAAAATAATGGGGGTACTCTTCATTAAATCTCCCAAGCCTGATGATATTACAAAGTCAGTACTTAAATCATATCTACGATACATTGTTGTACCATCGTTTAGCAAATAGGTAAAAGGTATGGTAAGACCAAACCATCTGCCGTCCATTGCCTGCCTACGCATTCTTTGAAGTTGTTGCTGATTTGCTAAAATATACTGATGCGCTTCCAAGATACGAGCAATGGAATCCGAATCACTTACATACATATTATGACGCTCATTAACAGGTATCCAGCGCATATTAGAACTTAAAGATACGCCTGCTACATCAGGTGCTTCCGGCACGCGGTTTATATAAGCAGACATACCAAAGTTTATAATAAGCAGCATTATTACATACATGCCCGCCATTATACCACCGTAACGTAAAAAATCCTTTAGCTTATGAATTACATTAAAGCTTTTTTCGGCAATCATTTGAGCAACAAAATAAAATATGATAAAACCTAGTACTAAGCCTATATACATCCCTACTATGCGACCTCTAAACATATTCATGATAAAAGCACCCGTAAATATCATGCCGGTTGCAGACACCAAAAAGACGCATATATTATTAATTACTGTAAATACAACAGAATCGCCTGTCCGCTCTAATTTACGCTTGTGGGTGCAAAAGTAGGATAAAGTAATTAATGCCACTGTTATAACTGTATAGATAAGATAATTGACCCATAGCCGCGGTTCAACACCTAAATGAAGAAGTCTATTACCATATGGAGTATGAAATTCTATTGGTACGTATGTGTTAATTAACTCTCCCCAAAATGCAGGATTTGTAAAAGCAAAGGTGGTATATATTTGTGTACTGCTCAGCCCAACATGACCCAACACATAAACATTACCTATCATATCTATAAGCATGTGTATACCTACAGGAATAAATGGTATTACTACGGCTAGCAATACTGCGACTACTCTGTTGCCGGATACAGATACCGCCAATTTAAGCACACTAAAATAAAATATAATTCCAATAGCAACCCGAGCAAAGAAGCCGGCCACCACTGCTGGAGTATTAATTACAGAACCAACAGCAATTTCTTGCGGAAATATTGCTGTTGAAAACATTATAAATCTCCAATTTGGTCTTTCAACTGTTGCATCCCAAGTTTCAGGCCCGGGGTAATAAATAGGTGCAAGCAATATTAAGCAAAAAATCAGCAATGGCAGTAGCATCAAAATTAAGGCCACCACAATCTCTGCCCAAAAAAGCTGACTTTTTGTAATTGGAAATGAATAATATGCCGCTGAGGCACTACGGTTAAAGTGGTAAGTAAAAAGAGCTAATCCAACGCATAGCGGCGATATAATCATCATCCACATTGTAACTTGATGTTGCATGGACAATAAAATGGTTATATTGTTAGCCTGCTGAAAGTCTATGCTTAGCCAATGATGCGCACTGGTATTATATACAGTAAGTACTCCAAGCAACAAATATATAAGCATAAACGCTGCACTAATAGCCCAAAAGCGTTTCAATTGCTCTTTCAGCAGCGGAATATTAATAAGGGATTTCATTTGCACCCTCCGTCTCATAAATAAATATTTCTTCTAAAGTTAATGGCAAGCGGTCAAATATCAATGGGTTAAAACTTTTTATCCGTTGAGATACTTCATCTTCTTTGCCATAAACCACCATTAGTTTAATACTTCCTCTATCTTCTTCATGAAGAACCTCAAACCCTAAGCCATCCTTTGGTTCTAACCCCGGCCTAAACGCTACTTGTATTTTATGGACGTCAGATTTTAGCTCGTCTAAGTCTCTCTCAATAATCATTTGGCCATTTTTGATAATGCCGATAGAATCGCAAATTCCATCCATCTCTTTTAAATTGTGAGAAGATACCAAAACTGTCATCTGCTTTTCAGCCACATCTTCTATAATTTCTTGAAATACTAATTTGCGTACAATTGGATCAAGCCCGTCAATAGGCTCATCCAAAAGCAGCACATTTGGCATTGCGGACATAACAAAGATAAATGCCGCTTGTTTTTGCATACCTTTAGAAAATCTGCCTACATTTTTCTTCTCATCCAGTTTAAATATTTCAAGCAAATGACGATACCGCTTCTCGTTCCAATTTTTATACATGCCGGCGTAAAATTTACGCAAGCTTTTCATATTATATTGTGGAAAGAAATATAGATCATCGGGAATGTAGCCAACTAAAGCCTTTAAGTTAGCATTGTCATAAACAGGCATCCCGCCTATACACACGTTGCCACTATCTTGGCGGTAGATCCCGGCCAGATGTTTAATTGCCGTTGTCTTTCCTGAACCATTTACACCTACCAGGCCGTAAATAGATCCCTTCTTTATATTAAGATTAAGCCGATGTAAGGCTGTGTATCCGTCAAATGCTTTAGTTAGGTTCTCAATTTGAACCACTGACCATCTCTCCTTCTTTGATGTTCTCTACGAACGTAATAATTGCATTTTTAGTTTCTCCACGAAACATTAATTCTTGTACGTTATTGTGAATACTGTCATATAGAACAGAAATTTCTTTTTCTCCGCCTTGGCTTGGAGGAGCAGCAATAAAACTGCCCTGACCCAAAACTGTATAGATATAGCCTTGGTTTTCTAATTCTCTATACGCTTTTTGCACAGTATTGGGGTTGACTGTAAGTGTTTTAGCCATATCGCGGATAGACGGTACCTTTTCGTCATGCTTCAACACACCGGTTACTATTAAGCGTTTAAAATTGTCCATTACTTGCTCATAAATGGCTTTACGGCTTTTTAGATCTATTTGAAACAAAATTTCACCTCCTATCGCGGCATTTATTGAATAAGCAAGCGAGCTTGCTCAGCAACTCACTGCATCTCGAAAGTTAAGTGTATTATATGTTGTAGTACAGTTATTGTCAAGGGAGAAATTTATAATGAGGACAGAGGTGCAAGCATACTTACAAAGGATAGAATTTGAAGGCATCCCTAAAAACGATTTTGCCACTCTACGCCATTTGCAATTTCAGCATCTTATAACCGTACCTTATGAAAATTTGGACATTATGCGAGATATCCCTATATCTTTGAAAATAGAAGATGTCTATAAAAAAGTAGTAGAGCGCGGCCGTGGGGGATACTGCTTTGAACTAAACGGTCTGTTTGCATGGCTGTTGCGTAGTCTCGGCTTTACTGTAGCAGAACACATGGCTCGATATTTACGTGGAGAACAAGAAATACCAATGCGAAGGCATAGGGTGCTGAAAGTTACTTGTGTAGATGGTGATTATTTGTGTGATGTAGGCGTAGGGGATACAATCCCGCTGGTACCGTTGCCTATAAAATATGGAGTTGTTAATCAACAAAAAATGGAGAGATACAAGCTTGAAAATGAGCCATTTTTGGGAAATGTTCTATATGAGTGGAAAAAAAATGAATGGCGAAAAATTTACTCTTTCACAGAGGAAAAACAACTTAACATTGATTATATTATGCCCTCATTTTACTGTGAAAAGCATCCCGATTCATATTTTCGCACTATGGATATGGTTCATATATTTACTAAAGATGGCCGCAAAACTGTAGCCGGACGAGAGATTAAACTATTTTCTCCCAATCACGTAAATGTGATAGTTGCAGGTACGGAGGCAGCGTTTAAAGAACTTTTGGAAGTTCATTTTAAAATTAGGATTTGAGCGCGTTCATTAATTGATTTTTTCAACATACTTGTATAATACACGCTGTTTGTGAGAGGATAAAAAAATGAACCGGTTGGATTTAATTTTGAAAATTTACTCTTGAATTTAACCGAGAGTTTGTGTTATATTTGCACTATAAATAGCTTGAGGACGTATATTTAAAAGGTGAGGGGAAAATTTTGAAGGGTAATGGCAAAATTGTTGGATTATGCAATAATTTTTGAACAAGCAAGCAGACGGACGGTCTGCTTTTTTTGTCGTTCCTCTAAAGATGAACCTTCCAAGACATAGCAAAGTGCCTGTAAAGACTGTAAAAATAAGGAGATAATTATGTTTAACAGCCTAAAAAGTAAAATAAGCGTGCCAACTATATTAACGCTATGTCTTTTAGTCGCGTTTCTGGTAATTTTTGTGTTTATATTTACACAGCGGATTGTGGGAGAACTTGAAGATGATAGAATTGCTTTAATGTCTCAAGCTGCCCATGCATATTTTGAGGCTATAGAAAGCCGTAATGCTTTAGCTGCCCGTGCTATCAGTTCAATTGATACAGTGATGGACTTAGTTAACGATTGGAACGCAGGTACTAACATGGCCGAAACCAGAGAAGAACTGATTTGGTACTTAAACAGCAGAAAAAATGAGCTAGGTGTTACCGGATTTACAGTTGTTGGCGCAGATGGTTATGTTATACTTCGTACACATTGGCCGGACCACTATGGAGATAGAGCTTCCGCAACTATGCTGGTAGCTCTTGATGGTGAACCTGCATCTGCTTTTTCTACTTCGTCAGCACCTCCAATTGGACTTGTTAATGCAGTCCCAATATATAGGGGCGGCGAAATAATAGGTTCTATTGCGGCTATTATACATATAGCTGATGATGAATTTACTGATTATTTTGCACAAGTATTTAATGCTGAGGTCACAGTTTTTGCCGGTGCTATCCGTGTTGGAACAACGTTGGAAGATGAACGAGGAAACAGAACAGTGGATACAGAAGCCCCCAACAGTGTTATAGAAGCTGTTTTGGAACGAGGAGAAAATCTCTTGGTGGATGTAGAATTGTTTGGCGTGCCGTATAGGGCATATTATTTCCCGCTTCATGATCTGTTTGGTGTACCGGTTGGTATGTTTTTTGTTGGATTTTCTATAGAGCAGACTGTTGCTTCAATGAATTTTTTACAATTAGCACTTATTCTGGGTAGCATTGTTGGCGTTGCTTTAACCGGTGTTATTATGTACACGATTATTTTCAAGGCTTTAGATCCCTTGAAACAATTGACTTTAAATGCAAAAGAAGTAGCACAAGGTAACATGTCTATCAATTTTGACACCACTAGAAAGGATGAAATTGGTCAAGTTTCAAATGCTTTTATGGAGATTATAAAGAGCCTGAATATATTGGAAGAAAACTTTTTGAAGGGCGAGTACCACCATCAGCGTGGGGATGTTTTATATAGGCTTGAAGATTCACGACTTAAAGGTGCTTTTGCAAATATTTTAACAAAAGTAAATGGTATAGCGGAGGAGTTTTTACTTGGTTTTGATGTATTAACAGAGCCATTGATATACTTGGATAACAATTGCAATGTGCTTTATGCCAACAATATTGTAAAAGAACACACCCATACCCAAAATAAAAATATAGTTGGTATGCACATTAATGACCTTATGCATGGAGATATTGCAAACAACCCCGCCATTGTTAAAGCATTAAAAGATGGTACATCACAAATGACAGATGATATACAATTGCAAGTAAATCCTAAGCAACTTCTAAATTTCCGGTTTAGTTGTACTCCATTTTCTATTGATGGGAAAATTGTGTGTGTCTTGATTTTTATGGTAAACATTACTGAGATTCGGAACATGCAAAAACATACTGAAAAGCTGAACGCATACCGTAATAAACGTGCTGCAAAACTTACAAACACTATAGTTACAGCTTTTGAAAAAGGCGATTTAACCGTAAACATTGCTAAAAGCGACTATGACGAGGACACAAAAGATATAGCCAAAGAGCAAGATACTGTAGAAGCTGTAGTGCAAAAGTCAACAGGCATTATCAAAAGCTATGTAGACGAAATCAATAAATCATTGACCGCTATTGCAAACGGTGACTTAACGGTTAATATATCCCGCGAGTATATAGGTGACTTTGTTTCAATTAAGGATTCTATAAATAATATCAGCAACACTCTACACAAAACTATATTGGATATTTCTACGGCTTCTAAACAAGTGTTTTCCGGTGCTAACCAAATTTCAGCAAGTTCAGCAAATTTAGCAAGCGGTGCATCTGAGCAAGCAGGTTCTGTAGAAGAACTTAATGCCTCTACAGAAATGATAAGCCGGCAAACCGGACATAACGCTGACAACGCAAGGGAAGCAAATATCCTCTCAAATAAATCAACCGAAAATGCCAGAGAGGGCAACCATGCTATGCAACAAATGCTGGAAGCAATGCAGCAAATTAAGGAATCCAGCAATAATATTTCCAAGGTTATAAAAGTAATCCAAGATATTGCTTTCCAAACCAATTTGCTAGCCTTAAATGCCGCAGTAGAAGCGGCGCGGGCAGGAGAACACGGCAAGGGCTTTTCTGTAGTAGCAGAAGAAGTACGCAACTTAGCTACCCGAAGCCAAGAAGCAGCAACAGAAACCACAGGTATGATTGAAGAATCAATTAATCGTGTGGATATGGGTAGCCAAATAGCGGAAGCTACAGCCAAGGCATTAGTTGAAATAGTAAATAGTGCCGATGCAGTTTTACAAATTCTTAATAACATTTCTGTTTCATCAAAAGAACAAGCAGAAATGTTTGGGCAAGTAACCGTTGGGCTTGAGCAAATTTCATCCGTTGTACAAAGTAACTCTGCTGTATCTGAAGAAGCCGCCGCCGCCGCAGAAGAACTAAATTCACAAGCCGAACTTTTACAGCAATTAGTTTCCTACTTCAAGCTGTAGTCAGGGGATTTAATCCCCTTGTGGAAGTTAGAACCTGCGGTTCTTAATATTTTAGCGACGGTAACGATAAATATGACTGCCTATTACAGAGTAGCGTCCCAGTTTTGATTGCCTTTTAAGCCGGCGCATTTTGAATATACCAATTGAAAACAGTAAACCTGAAAAAAATATTATCAGAGGAAGAATTATAGAAAGGTAATAGTTTTCTGCCAACTCTTCTAAATTGAAAGAAGGAAATTCATAATCTCCCCCTGTTACGTAAACTATTTCTGAATATGACTCTATTGGTTCGTCAGGTTCTTCTATGGGTGCTAAAACTGCATTTAATGCTTTAAGCTCTATGTCTCCCATAGGAATTCCTCGCATACTATAAACTATACGGCCAATATAGTCATTTTCTTGTACCGGAATAACCAGCCTGCCCGGAACAAGTATTTGCTGTTCTAACTCTGCCACATCAAAACCCAGAGGAAGGGTTAAAAATACATCTTCCGGCACTACCAGTTGAACTTCTCCTATAAACTCGCGCTGGCTGCTCCAATTGGTATAAACGGGCAGTGTTTTTGCGTATTCATTAATGCTGAATATCTGCTGCTCTACATATGGTATTGCAAAAGCATAATTTAACAGATCACGAGTGTCTGTGTACAAACGACCTCCTTCGCCTTGCATTGTCACCACTATTAAAGCACGTCCATCTTTTTCAGCATAAGTCACTAAGGTATGTTGGGCAGGAGTGGTAAAGCCCGGCTTGCCGCCTATAACATTTTCATTAAAATGTTGTCCTGTTCGGATCATTCTATTAGAGTTTAGCAGTTCTCTAACTAATGGCTGGCGTTCTGTCGGCTCAATGTCATGGCGCACTGTAGAAATAAGTTCTCTGAATTTTGGATATCGAAGGGCTTCTTTGGTGATAAGAGCCATATCATAAGCAGTTGTTACTTGTATTGGATCATGTAGCCCGCTTGGATTTCCAAATTGGGTATTGATAGCCCCTAAAGCGATTGCCCTACGGTTCATCATATCTACAAAAGAGGGGATATCCCCACTTATATGTTCGGCTATAGCGTTAGCTACTTCGTTAGCCGAAGCTAACATTAATGCATACAAAGCATCTTCCATGCTCAAAGTTTCATACGCATTCATAGCAATATGACTGGAATTTGGTGGAAGAGTGTACACGGCATTTCGTGAAAAAGAAATCCTCTCGTCTAATCGGGTTCCATACTGCTCTAAGGCAAGCAAAGCTGTCATTACTTTAACAATGCTTGCCGGATAAAGCGGTGTATGGATATTTTTTTCATGCAATATAAACCCTGATTGTGCATCTATTACAATAGCAGAAGTGGCAGATAAAGCGGGTGGATTTGGACGTGTAAGCTCAAGCTCTGCTTCCGTTTCGCTAATTGTTGTTGCATATAGGGTAGAAATGTTAAAAAAAACAAGATATAATGCAATAACTATCTGAAAGATTCCGGTTATTCTTTCCATGATTTTCATAAGTCTCCTTAATAACTTAAACTAAAGAAGCTGCGCCTTATATATAGCAGCCGGTAGGGGTGTTTTTTTATGATGTATATTAAAAAGTATTGGCACATTTTAGTTGGTGTAGTATGCGTTGTAATTTTAGGGATTGTTTATTTTCCAACGGGCAACAGCTCCGGAACGCCCGAGCGCATACCCATGACATCCGGTGGAGGCTCATCATCAGTTACTTATACTCCGGCAGCAGATACAAGTAATCCTTCGCCAACCCCAGCCATAGAACCAATTCAACAGCCTGTCCAAAGAGATATTATGATCCATATAGAGGGTGCAGTTTATCAACCCGGAGTGTTCACATTGCCCTATGGTTCCCGTGTGAATGATGCTCTTACTCTTGCAGGCGGCCCAACAGAAGAAGCGGACTTAGCCAGAATCAACTTGGCAGCATTTTTACAAGATGCTGTTCAAATCATTATTCCAACAATAGGTGAGGATTTAGCAGTAACCATGCCTTCAATGGAAAATCATTACAATTCAACTAACGTGACAACAGAAAGTGGTTTAATTAACATAAATACCGCGGACGAAAGACTTCTTACCACTCTACCGGGAATAGGCCCGGCAATAGCCGATAATATCATTTCTCACCGGGAAGCAAACGGCCCTTTTAATTCAGTTGAAGAACTTCGTAATGTTCCTCGCATAGGGGCGGTTACTATGGACAGATTACGAGATTTAGTAACAATTAACTAACCAGGAGGGCATATATGGCACACCATATCTTAGTTGTGGACGATGAAAAGCTGATTGTTAAAGGAATCAAATTTAGCCTGGAGCAAGACGGCATGATAGTAGATGCGGCTTACGATGGAGAAGAGGCTTTGCAATTAGCTAAAGAAAAACACTACGACCTTATTATGCTGGATGTTATGCTTCCAAAAATTGATGGTACCGCCGTATGCCAGCAAATACGGGAATTTAGTGCTGTACCTGTAGTGATGGTAACGGCCAAAGGCGACGATATGGATAAAATAATGGGATTGGAATACGGTGCAGATGACTATGTTACCAAACCCTTTAATATATTAGAGCTTAAAGCCCGTATTAAGGCGATTTTACGCCGTAGTGCAAAGGTTGTAGCTTCTGCATCAAACAGCAAACTTATATTTCGCGATATAAAGTTGGATACAGGATCACGGAGGGTATACGTACGAGACAAAGAAATTAATCTTACTGCCAAAGAATTTGATCTTCTTGCATTCCTTATGCAAAATGTAAGCAGAGTTTATGCAAGAGAAAAACTTCTGCAAAAGATCTGGGGTACTGAAAATGCCGGGGATGTGCGTACTGTAGATGTTCATGTCCGACGCCTGCGTGAAAAAATAGAAGATAACCCCAGCGAACCTAAATACATCTTTACCAAATGGGGAGTAGGTTACTACTTTGGATAGAGTCCGCTGGTATCACAGCATTCGCTTGAAACTGGCTTTAAGTTATATATTTGTAAGTCTCGTACCCTTAACCATCTTTTTTGTTATGGTGATGCATTCCATAGAGGATTACTATATTGGAGGCCGCCAATCACGATTAAAGTATTTAGCCCAAATAGAGGCAACTAATTTATCCTCCATAAACTATTTGGGAAATTTACAAGAAGGCCCTTTAATGTGGGTTCGTAATAGAGAGATACAGCAACGCAGTCAAAATAATTCTCATCGCATTGTAGTTTTTAACAATAGTTTTACTGTAGTAATGGATACAAACATGTCGCAAACAGGCAATACTTTAATTGTTCCGGAGGTTGTAAGTGCCTTTATTGGCAATGCGCAATATGGTTTAAACCGTGATGGAGACGATGGATCATCATCTGTTTATGCCACTGCGCCTATCTTGGGTGCAGAAAACGAGCGGGTAGGTGTAGTGCTTTTATCTGCATCAGTAGACGATATTTTTGAGTCGCTGGAGGAAATCCGACAGATGATACTCCTTTACACCTTGCTTGCAGGTGTATGCGTTTGTGTGCTTGTATTTTTTGCCTCTCAACTGTTAATAGATCCTTTAAAAGGGATAATGCGAGTAGTTAAAAAAATGGCCGAGGGACATCTACAGCAGAGGATTCCGGTAACAGGCCATGATGAATACTGTCAGCTAGCTATTGTTTTCAATAGCATGACCGAAAAACTAGAGCAAGTGGAAAAAGCCAGGGAAGAGTTTGTTTCCAATGTATCACACGAACTTAAAACGCCTCTTAGCTCCATAAAAGTACTCTCAGATTCCATCCTCCTGCAAGAAGATGCCCCATTAGAACTTCATCGTGAATTTTTACAGGATATCACCTCCGAAGTAGACCGCATGACTATGATAGTAAATGACCTCTTAGAACTAGTTAAGCTAGACAGGCGCGAGCATGGTTTTCATGTTTCCATAGTAGAGCTTAGTATTTTAGTTGAAGATGTCCTAAGACGACTTTCTCCTTTAGCAGAACAAAAGCGGATTGTATTGCTGTATGAGGATGTGCGCCAAGTAATCATAGATGCAGACGAGGTAAAGTTAAGTCTCGCCATTTCAAATATTGTCGAGAATGGCATAAAATATACCCCTAGCGGTGGAACAGTTAAAGTAATTGTAGATGCAGACCATCAAAATGCCTTTATAACCATTCAAGATACAGGTATTGGCATACCGGAAGAAGAACAAAGCAAAGTGTTTAATAGGTTTTATCGTGTGGATAAAACAAGAGATAGGGGAACAGGTGGTACAGGACTTGGGCTTGCAATATCACATGCCGCAGTGCTTTTGCATAACGGTAGTGTACGGCTAACCAGCAACGCAGATGAAGGGTCTGTGTTTATTATAAGAATACCCATCAGAAGGGGTGTAACATGAACAGAAAAATTTTGATAGCTATAGGAGTTGTGCTGATATCCTGCACAATGGCTGTAGGAACATGGGCTTACATGCAGGCCAATGAAGGATTATCAAATGTATATATTTGGTATTTTAACACTCGCACAAACAGCTTAGAAAGTGAACGGCGTATGGCTCCCTATGAAGATAGGGTAAAAATGATTCAAGCGGTAATTCGCTTACTATACTCGCCCAGCAGCAGTGATTTGCAACGAATTATCCCTGAAGATTTATTTATTGATCGTGTAAATCTTTATGGTCGAGACATGGTTATTCATTTTACAGCCCGGTATCACGATCTTGCTCCTCATGAAGAAGCACTGGTAAGAGCATCCATAGTGTATACTATGATTGATTTGCCTTTTATTGATAGTGTGCAGATTTTGGTGGATGGTGAAGATTTATTAGATCCTTTTGGTGAGCCTTTAGGTAAAATGGATAGGGGTAGAGTACGTGTTAACCCACCTATCAGACCCCATCATAAAGTTCTGCAAACTTTTACCTTGTACTTTGTTAGCTCAGATATGTCCGGGTTATTAGCTGAAGAACGTACTACGGATGTAGATTTTAACCTTCCAACAGAGCTTTTTATTCTTCGCCAATTGATATATGGGTCTACATTGGAAGGCCGAATTTCTTCTATCCCTCCAAGCACACGCATTTTAGATGTTCGGACAGAAGGTGGTATTTGCTCAATTAACCTTAGCCAAGAATTTATTGACAATTTTAACGGCTCTCAAACTTTAGCTGAGTTAACTTTGCACTCTATTGTGCATTCTATTATGGAAAATGTAGGCTCTGTAAACAGTATTCAGTTTTTTATTGACTCACAACTTAGAGAGCAATTTAATGGTGTTCCATATTTTGATACCTTATTTGTAAATTGAGGTGGAATAGATATAAGAGAGGAGATTTATTATATGTCAAATGCTAGTGATGGAATGAACTATGCACCAAAAGGCAAGCCAAATCCTGTTGTTAAAGAGGGCGAATTTATTTTTGCAGCTATTGGCTTAGACCATGGTCATATAGGAGGTATGTGTAACGGGCTTATTGAAGCCGGCGCAACCTTGAAATACATCTATGACCCTGATGAAAATAAAGTCAATCACTATCTATCACAGTTCCCTATGGCAAAAGCGGCTAAAAGTGAAGAAGAAGTTCTTAATGACCCCACAATTAAGCTGGTAGCTTCTGCCCCCATGGCATCGGCTCGTTGCCCTTTAGGACTTAGAGCTATGGAAGCGGGTAAGGACTATTTTACAGACAAAGCACCATTAACCACTTTAGAACAATTGGCTGATGCTAAAGCCATGGTCGCAAAAACAGGTAAAAAATATGCAGTTTATTACTCTGAAAGACTGCATGTAGAAGCGGCAATTTTTGCAGGTCAACTTATAGAAGAAAGTGCTATTGGCAGAGTGGTTCAAACTATAGGAATGGGGCCTCATAGAGCTAATGTAAAAAATAGACCCAACTGGTTTTTTAATCGTGAAGAATATGGGGGTATTCTTTGTGATATCGGCAGCCACCAAATAGAACAATTTTTGTATTATACCGGAGCAAAAAATGCTGAAATCATATCGGCTCAAATAGAAAACTATAATCATGCTGAATATCCCGGTCTTGATGATTTTGGCGATTGTAAATTAAAGGCTGATAATGGTGCTACAGGATATTTTAGAGTGGACTGGTTTACTCCTGATGGGCTATCTACATGGGGGGATGGCCGTACTTTTATTTTAGGTACTGAAGGTTATATCGAACTCCGCAAATATGTAGATGTTGCAAAAACAACTTCCGGGGATCATGTTTATTTGGTAAACCAAAAAGGTGAACACTACTTTGATGTAAATGGTAAAGTAGGGCATCCTTATTTTGGACAATTGATATTAGACTGCTTAAACCGCACAGAAAATGCTATGACCCAGGAACATGCTTTTTTAGCGGCAGAATTATGCGTTAAGGCTCAGATGATTGCAGAGAAAGCAAAAGGCATAGTAAGAAAGGCATAGTAAGGTAAGAATTGGAGGAGGTATTTTATGGCTACATATGATATTGCAAAAGAAGCCTACGCCAATTTAGGTGTAGATACGGAAAAGGTACTTGCTAAACTAGATACCATTCCTATATCTATCCACTGTTGGCAAGGTGATGATGTAAGAGGATTTGAACAAGAGAATTCTACTTTAAGTGGCGGTATCCGAAGTACAGGCAATTATCCAGGGAGAGCTTCCACTGCCGATGAGCTGAGAACAAATTTAGCTAAAGCTATATCTCAAATTCCGGGCCCTGCCAAAATAAATCTACATGCTATCTATGGAGATGTTAAGGGCATAGATAGAAATATTATTGAGCCAAAACACTTTAAAAGCTGGGTGGATTGGGCTAAGTATAAAAAAGTTGGATTGGATTTTAACCCTACTCTATTTGCTCATGAAAAAGCTTCTGACGGCATGACATTAAGCCATCCGGACAAAAGTATCCGTGGCTTTTGGATAGATCACTGTAAACGAAGCAGAGAAATAAGTGCATATTTTGGTAAAGAACTAGAGCAAGATTCTGTATGCAATGTCTGGATAGGTGACGGATTTAAAGATGTACCTGCGGATCGACTTACCCCCAGAATGAGACTAAAAGAATCCTTAGATGAGATTTTTTCCAAGCCCATTTCTCATAATATAGACGCGGTAGAAAGTAAGTTGTTTGGAATTGGTGTAGAAAGCTACACTGTAGGCAGTCATGAATTTTACATGGGTTATGCTGTAGCTAATAATCTAGCCTTGTGCCTGGATGCAGGGCATTTTCACCCAACCGAAGTAATTTCTGAGAAAATATCAGCTATTTCTATATTTGTAGAGAAAATGCTGTTGCATGTGTCCCGCCCTGTACGTTGGGATTCAGATCATGTGGTATTACTGGATACAGAGCTTGTTGCAATAGCTCAAGAAATTATTCGGCATGGACTTCTTGACAAGGTGCATATTGGATTAGACTTTTTTGATGGATCCATTGATAGGGTTATTGCTTGGGTGATAGGTACAAGAAATCTACGTAAAGCCCTGCTGATTGCTTTATTAGAACCATACGAAACTTTACAGAAAACAGAACATGAATTTGACTTTACCAAACGCCTTTTAATGATGGAAGAGTTAAAGACTATGCCGTGGCAGGGAGTTTGGGAGGAATATTGTAAGCGTAAAGATGTTCCGGTAAGTTTAATATAGTGGCTATTTTACAGGAGGGTAAACATGCGTCGTGAAGATATATTAAGGTATTGTAACCCCGCCGCAATTTATGGGGCAAGGCGGGTAATCTTAGCAGAAGGCAGAGGAGAAGGGCAACGATTAGTAGAGGTTAAAACTACTGCGGGATTACGTGCATCATTCATGGAAGATAAATGTTTGGATATTTTGGATTTAGAGTATAAAGGAGTTAATCTGGCTTTTTTAAGTAAAAATGGCCTAATGGATGTGCGTCATTCAGAAGGGGATGCCTTTCATAGATATTGGGCAGGTGGATTTTTGTCAACCTGCGGTCTGCGTAATACCGGGACTTCTTGTACGGTAGGAAAAGAATTTTTTCCGTTTCATGGACGCATAGGATTAACTCCGGCAGAAAATGTAAGCGTAAGAACAGATGACAACAACATAACAATTTCAGGAATTACCAGAGAAACAGCTCTATTTGGTCATTGCCTTGAAATGGAACGCACAATCGTGATACCTATCAATGGAGCCAAAATTACAGTAAGGGATCAAGTACGTAACTTGACTCCTGAAGCTGAATATATTTTTTTCCTCTATCATATTAATTTTGGTTATCCATTTTTAAATGAAGAATTAATTTTAGAATGGCCTGAAAGTGAAGTGAATGGACGTACACCGGAATCCATAGCCGCAATAGATAACCGCTTTACAATCACAAAACCAAAAGATAATGAGCCGGAACATGTGTATTTCTACCATACTGAAGAAGAGTATCCGCAAGTTAAACTTACTAATCCTAAGCTTAATATCAATGCTAAAATACAGTATGATCGTAAGCAACTTCCGGCTTTAGCACAATGGAAATGTATGCGCTCGGGTGATTATGCATTAGGTATAGAACCGGGCACAAGCATAATAAGAGGTCGCGCTCAAGAACTGGAAAACGGATATGATATAAAGGTTCCTGCTTTTGGCACATTGGAATACGGCTTTACCATTGAATTAGATTAATGAGGGGTGATTTTGGTGGATATACAAAAAATTACAAATCACTTAACTAATTTAGATGGAACTATAACCATGTTCGCAGATGGTTTTATTGATGAACAATGGTCTTTAGTAGGTTCAAGATCTTCTTTTGAAGAGGTTGCTTTAATTAGCAAAATGACCCAATTTGCGGATAGGATTAACACGGCCGGCTCTGGTGGTATGGGCATTGAGCTTATAAAGAAACGTATTGTCTTTGGTGGATTTACTGCAAATATCGGTTTTGCAACGGCAACTTTAGGTGTAAATACTGTAATGACGGGCTTATTTGGTGATGGAAAAGTAGCCCCGGTTTTTGACCCACTACAAAAAATTTCTAAAATGATTACCTTGGGTGCGCCTTCTATTACCCATGCCTTAGAATTTGATGATGGTAAAATTTTAATGACTGATATGGAATCCATACTGCGAATGCGTTGGAACCGCATTGTTGATGCCTTGGGAATGGATAAGATTATTAAAATGATTGAAGAATCGGATATCATAGGTGTAGGCTACTGGTCTTTGATGCCGGCTTTTGATGAGATTGTAGAGCAAATATGCTCCATAATGCCCCAAGATGGAAAAGAACGTCGATTTTTCTACGATTTCGCTGACATACGAAAGAGAGATGAGGTTTCATTACTTAAAACATTAGATATGTTAAAAGAGCTTAATCAAAAGATACCCATGACATTGAGCGTAAACGAGCATGAAGGAGCTATAATTTTTAAACTTTTTGGAGAAAATTTTGATAATGAAATTAAAAATATGGCTGAAAAATCAGAAAATGTTCGTGGGCAAATGGGGCTGGATGAACTCGTTATCCACACTCCACACTTTGCAATAGTAGCTTCTCAATTGGCAGGAGCAGTTGCCGCACCTCAAACGTATGTGGAAAAACCTGTGAGAACTGCCGGGGCAGGCGATACCTTTAATGGTGGATATATCGCCGGAACATTGGCTAAAATGGATCTCATAGATCGCTTATATACAGCAAATGCAGCAGTAACTTACTTTTTAAACACAGGGTACCCGCCAAGTAGAGATAAATTGATTGATACATTGCGGGATATGTGATGAATGTACGCATTTTCAATCGCTGAAAAGATTGCTGCAACTACATCGGACTCTCGTACCCAACAGCATTTGTTGTTGGGTTTTTTATGTGCTGAGTTTTTATCTCTGATTCTAATTGTACTTGTTACCAATTTATTGTATAGTATGTTATAATTAATGTAAGTTCGATGAGCAAAAAAAGTGTTCATCGGACTTTTGATCATATTCACTTTTAAAATTGGAGGTTTTATGTTAAATCAAGTTAAACAAATTATGCAAATTAAGCAAATTGAACAAATAAGGCAAAAATTCAAACAAAATAGACGCTTCCGACTCTTTATACAAATATCGGGAGTAAGTTTTGTCGTTATGATAGCTATTGTAGCTATTACTTTATCTGCCATCAATAATGCAATACGGCCGCCGGATATTGGCACATTACATACTGCCGGCATATTAACTGTGGAAGGATCTTCGCCGGAAGCGCAATCTTCAACAGTGATTCCAATTAAAAGCAGGAGTTTAAATCCTGAAACGGAGCTTGAACTTGAACCGGACCTTACTAAAATGGCAACATTACCTTTAGTAGGCACAGAGGAAAGAAAACCTTTGTTTTTTACTTTTCTTGTATTTGGGCTAGACGAAACTCTAAACGTTGATACGATTATGTTAGCCGCTTATGATGCAGTAGAAAGGAATGCATACATAATTAACATTCCTAGAGATACACTTATTGATGTGCCACGCAACCACAGAAAATTAAGTTCTGCTTATCATGTTGGCATATTACGTTACGGTGATCATGAAGGTGGTGTGGCGCGCCTTAAATATGAGGTTCAGACTTTAATAGGCTTTAAGCCGGATTTTTACATCAGTATCCATACTGAAGCTTTTATTCGTGCAGTGGATGTTGTAGGCGGAGTAGAAATTTATGTGCCTTTTCGTAAATACTACGACGACCCTTACCAAGACCTGCACATTGATATTCCGGCGGGATTGCAAGTATTAGATGGTGAAAACGCTTACCATTTTATCAGGTACCGCTTAGGAAATGACCGCAGATATAACATCACCGACTATCAACGCATGGAAAACATGCAAACGGTAATAAACGCCATGTTTCAATCATTGTTGACTCCTGCAACTTTGCTTAAAATTCCAGAGTTTATCAGCATTTTTAACGATAACGTAGATACAGATTTAGCATACGGAGAACTTTTATGGTTTGCAAACCAGGCAAGGCTAATAGGTGGCATTGAGGCATTAGAAATTTATACGCTTCCCATAGCCGGTACCAGTGGCCCGCCTCAATGGTATGAACTGCCCTTTGCACCGGGAATATTAGAGCTGATTAATCGTACAATAAATCCTTTTGTACAAGATATTACAGCTAGAAATTTGCGTATTGCTACCGGTTAAAGAATTAGACCTATCTGTGCTAATATATAAAAAATGCACCTGCCATCAATCCAAGATGATAGGTGCATTTTTCTTTGTTTTCTTTTTATAAGCAATAAATATTGCTAATGTAATTATAGAGCTGAAACCAAAAGGAACCAAAAATTCTGCCGACAATGGATTTGTTATAGCAGAACCGGCCAAAACAGTTGGAATCATTAAAGGTGTTACTCCCAACAAAGACATGTATGAATATTTAACAAAGTTAACGTTAAGTGCGCCAAAGAATAAACTAACCAACCCAAAAGGTAAATGTAACATACGAGACATGAAGCATAACGAAAATAAATGTTCCTTGTTCTTATTTAAAAAATTTGAAACCTTCTTATGCTTAAAAAGCATTGTGTTGACTTTTTCTTCTCCCAATTTTTTCCCCATTGCATAACCTATGCTTTGTGATACCGCCAAACCAACATAAGTAATAAGTATCCCTATATACGAAGGGAAAACCACCCCTGCTGCTATGTAAAGCGCACTTGATGGAACTACCATAGCAATGCCTTTTATAATATAAATTACGATAAAGCCTAAAGCAGCTTGCCATATCGAAGGCTCAGAATTTCTCACAATAATTTCATCAGATAAAAAATTTAGATTAGAAAATACAAAAAAAACCAGAGTGACAAATATAATCAAAAACAATCCGGTTTTTTCTTTACTTACCCGGTTCAAGCTTACCCACCTCAATTTATAAATACATTTGATATACTATGCCTTTGATGCAGTATTTGATTCCTTGCCGGATCTATCTGCTGCTTATATCTTCTATAAGGGATACAAAAGAATATATCTCATTGTAATGCTTGTGTATAAATAAAGCGTTACCTTCTTTATATAGCTTTTCAGCAACATAATCAGCAATAGGAGTAATCAACTGCTCATGTGTACATTGTATGGGCGATACATCTGCAATATATTCCGACTTATGATAAACCGGATTACCATAGGCATAGTTGCATCGCAACCTTAAAGCACATTTACTGCAAATTTCGGAAGGTATATCACCTTTTTGGGATATGCTTTTTTGCTTCTCTACATTTATCCCGGAAAAGACATCACCAATTTCAAAAGCAGGGTCATCTAAATATCTTGAAGCAAAATAGATTTTACCATTTGGAGCAACAGAGGGCTGATTTATAGTCATTCGGCTTCTATCGGTATTGTATTTATCGCCCTTTAAATGCGACAAAATTTTCATATCAAAGGGCGAAAGATAAAATTTATCTTCCGCTTTTGTCCATTTAATGTACATTTCGGCCATTTTCTTATACTCGCCCTCTAATATTGAGAGGTGATTTTTTGTCCATGGCGCAGTTTTACAATAGTTAACACCTACAGTAATGTATCTAAATCCTTTATCAAATAAAAATTTGACAATGGATGATGCTTTATGAACTGTTGACGGATCAATGACGCACATTCCAATTGCATAGGGTTGATATTTTAGCAACAGCGGTATTGTATCTTTAAGAAGGGCGAATGTGCCAACTCCATCAGCAGAAACACGGCAATCATCTTGCGCACAGCCATCATGTGAAAAACCTATTGCCAGGTTATTTTTTTTTGAAAATTTCAAAAACTCTTCATCCAGCAAAATTCCGTTAGTGGTCATTTTGTAATAAAAAGTATGCCCGGTCTTTTTTCCTATATCCTTTGCATAATCTACGATGTCGTAGATTAATTTTCTTTCAAGAAGGGGTTCGCCACCATAAAAAAGCAGGCCGGACATTTTTCTGTTTTCCATGCCTAATTTTACCGTCGCAAAAGCAACATCCCGGGACATGCTTTCTGTTCCATGCTCAATAAAACAGTACTTACATTTTAGATTACATTTATTTGTAAGATGCAACGTTAATTGCAAGTTTAAACGCCCTTTCTATTGTAAAATCCCTACAGATTGCAAATAAGTGATAAATTCTTGTATTTGAGCGATAAGTTGCATTTCAAGTTCTGCTCTTGCTTCTGCTTTTTCGTTGGCAGTTGCGACAGGGCGGGGTTCAGATTCATGGCCTGACCAATGCCAATTAAGAGCCGACCAACCCTCTAACCAAGCAGGTTGCATTGCAGGAGTTCTAAAGATACCCACTGAAATATCGGTTTGCTGTGCAAATCCTTCAGTAAGCCGTTCCATAAATGTAGGTTCGGGAGGGTATACCGGCATCATTAACATGTTTGGCTGCCAGGCCCTCCAATCTATTTGAACAATAGCAACGCCCTTTTCTTCATCAAATAAGTTAAGTCCAACATTTAGTGCAGTATATTCAGGAGGAGTTGTATCAAAATTAAGCCCTGCGGATTCCAATTGCCTACGGATAATATTCAATGCTTCTTGTTCTGTAAGATGAACAAGATAAAAAGGAGAACCGGCTCCACCGTGGTGCAACCTTACATCCAAGTCAAAATCACTGTATCCGTGATATTCGGGATATTCCACATATCCACCATCTGTTGTTATTACAACTGTCCCGGTTGCCTCATCCCATTCAACATTTGCGCCGCTGTTTTCGGCAACAAATCTTATAGGAACCAACGTCCTGCCATTATGAAGCAGTGCCGGGGCGTCAAGTTCTACGGCGTCGGCATTAACAAAAGCGGTTAATCCATCAATAGGAAGTGCTATTCTAAGATTTTCGCCTATTCCAATTGCCGTTCCGGTATCCTCGTCCCATTCAACAGTCATTCCCAGTGCTTCAAATATTGCACGAAACGGAACCATTGTCCTGTCATTTATAATTACCGGTGCAACATCAAATTCAATAGGCATTCCATTTAGAATAACACTAATGTCGTTACTATATCTGCTATATCCACTTTGCCCATTATATTCATTAGAATATTCAGCAAAGGAATATGAATATCCTGAAAATATCATGCTTCCCATAAGTCCTATACTTGCAATAACCTTTGCGTTTTTTTGCCATCTTGACGGCAATTTTTTTAATAATACAGGATTATTGCGAGCGTCCCCAAAAGTCGGAATCTGTGGGGCTTCATAGCTTTCGACCGGACTCATGCATATTAAGTCTTTGTTATCAGTTTCCATAAAAACCTCCATTTTTACCAATTTAGTTATTCACCATCTATCATTTTTCCAAATTTTTTATTTTCGTAATAGTTTACAATGCTATCAAAAATATCTTTTAAAACAGCAATAATTGGGATAGCTACAAGCATACCCAAAATACCTGCAATTGCTCCACCAATGGTTATACTAATGATTACAAGAAGAGGGCTAAGTGCGAAAGAGTCACTCATTAACCTGGGTTGAACAATGTTAGCATCAACTTGCTGAATAAACAGTAACGAAACTGCCGAAATTGCCCCCATTGTAAGCCCTTGGGTAAATGTAACTACAACCACAGCCACAATTGTACCAAATATTGATCCAAAGTAGGGTATATAATTTACTACCCCAAGCATTATACCAAGCACCAATGCATACGGCGAACCAATTGCAAACAAAAGAAGTGTTGCCATGGTTCCAAGGATAATTCCGTCAATAGTTTGTGTGCGTATGTATTGTCTAAAGTATTTGTTAAGCCTACTAAAAATTTCTATTGTTGCAACGTAAACCATTCTGGAAGCAAAAACTTTTAGCAATCTGCTGATAAGTGCTTTAAATCTGTCCTTTTCAACAAAAATATAAATTGAAGAAATAAATGCAATTAAAGAACTAAATACCGCCGCGCCAACACCCATTAAAGCATTTAATGGCTGTAAAATATTATCTATACTAAATTCTCCAAATAAATTTCCCAGTTGAGTAAAAATACCTTCTGCACTTATATGCATTCCAAAAAATTCTAATTCATTAAAATAGTCAATAAACAACACAACGCTTGCCCAATATACAGGAATGTTTTCAACAAAAAATGAAATGCTGTCAACTATAGCAGGTATGACCAAGTTTAGAATTAATATGATAATTACGACTAAAATCGAAAATACAATAAGGAAGCTTAACAGCTTCTTCCTTTTGCGTATAAATATGATACGTGATTTTGATAGCATTTTCTGTATGCTTGCACAAGGTATATTGATTATGTACGCCAGTAAAAAGCCATAAAAAAATGGGGATACAACATCCCATGCTTGTCTGATAAAATCAACAAAAAACCCAAGTTCGCCGGTAATCCGATATGCCGCAATAATTGCTAAGGCAAGTAGAAAATATGGCAACAGAGACACAAATTTTTCTAAGATAGGCGATTTACTCATAGGTCATCCTCCTAAAATAGTGTAATATCCACAACAAACACCGGAAGCCTGTCGCTGTAGCAATAGGTATTATACTCTGTTTCTGCTTGTAATACAATAAATGCGCAAAAAAAGCACGGCTTTGCTTAATGTCGCGGAAAAAGATGGATTATTGTATAATGTGTATTATAAGAATAGATAGGTTCGATAAAACAGGAGGCGAAAACACATGAAAGTGCTTATAGTCGTAGATATGCAAAAAGATTTCATTACCGGTGCATTGGGAACCGCAGAAGCCGCTGATATCGTAAGCAATGTTGTAAAGCGCATAGAAAATTCGAGTGGCGAACTAATTCTTTTTACTCAAGATACCCACCGGGAAAATTACCTAAATACTGCGGAAGGTAAAAAACTACCTGTCCCCCACTGCATAGAAGGAACTGATGGCTGGAAGATTGACGAAACTATATTAAATGCTTGGCGTAACAATAGTAATACAATCAGGGTATCAAAACTGCCCGAAAATACTTTTACAAAACCTGTTTTTGGTAGTGTTGATTTAGTAGCTTATTTAAAAGCTTGCTGTAGTGAAATCTCAGAAATAGAGCTTTTAGGCGTTTGCACAGACATTTGTGTGGTTTCCAATGCCCTCATGATTAAAAACACCTTGCCGGATATAAAAATATCTGTTAATGCCAACTGTTGCGCGGGAGTTACTCCAAAAAGCCATACAGAGGCTCTTAATGTAATGCAAATGTGCCATATCGACATTATATAGCCCATTTTTTAAGAAGGAGGAACAAACATGCACAATGATATTGAAAAATTAAAATACCTTAAACTACTTTCTGCCCGCTACAAAAATATAAACGAAGCTGCCACAGAAATTATAAACCTTTCAGCTATACTTGATCTGCCAAAGGCCACAGAGCATTTTGTGTCGGACATTCATGGCGAGGATGAAAGTTTTGGACATGTCATTCGTAATGCCTCCGGCGTAATAAAAAATTACATTAATGAATTGTTTGGCAATACCCTTATGGCACACGAAAAACGCAACCTAGCCACTTTAATATATTATCCTGCGGAAAAGCTGGAATTTGTAAGCAAAAAAGGCGAAATTACTGACGAATGGTATAAAGTTCAGCTTTTTCGCTTGCTTAAAATTTGCAAGAGAACTTCCAGCAAGTATACTCGCAGTTTAGTAAGAAAATCCCTTCCGGCAGAATTTGCATATATATTGGAAGAACTTATCCATGAAGATACTTCTACCTTGCATAAGCAAGGATATTACAACGAAATTATAGATAACATCATACGTTTAAAGCGAGCCAGAGCCTTTATTAAAGCTATATCCGGCGTAATTCAAAGCCTTGCCATAGGTCACTTGCATGTTCTTGGAGACATATACGACCGTGGAAAAGGAGCCGCAAAGGTCATGGACATTTTGCAGGATTATCACTCTGTAGATGTACAATGGGGAAACCATGATATATCTTGGATGGGAGCAGCTTCAGGCAGTGACGCACTTATTTGTAATGTTATCCGCATATCTGCAAAATATGACCAATTAGAAACTATAGAAGAAGATTATGGTATAAATTTAGTGCCTTTAGCCACTTTTGCAATGGAATGCTATGAAGATGATGACTGTAAACTTTTTCTTCCGGCGAAAAAAGAGGGCAAAAGTGATAAAGAATTGGATATAGTTGCAAAAATGCATAAGGCTATTACCATAATGCAGTTTAAGGCAGAAGCAGATTTGATAATGCGCCATCCCGAATACAATATGGCAGATCGGATATTGCTAAATAAAATTGACTTTAATCAAGGTACGATAAGCATAAATAAAGAAAACTATCCCTTATCTGATTGCCATTTTCCAACTATAGACCCGCAAAATCCTCTAAGTTTTACAGACGATGAGCAAGAAGTTATGGACAAAATCAGATACTCTTTCCTAAATAGCGAAAAACTTCAACAGCATACAAAATTTTTATTTAATCGTGGTTCTATGTATAAAGTATACAATTCAAATTTGCTGTTTCATGGATGCATACCTTTGGAAAAAGGGGGTCAATTAAAACCTGTAGATATGTTTGGATGTAAACTTTATGGCAAAGCTTACCTGGACAGAATGGAAGTAGAAGCACGCAAAGGGTATTTTGCCCAAAAAGATACTATAGAAAGACAGGCAGGGCTAGATATTATGTGGTATCTATGGTGCGGAGCAGATTCCCCACTTTACGGAAAAAAACGCATGACCACTTTTGAGCGTTATTTTATAAAATCCGGGCCTGACAATATCTATGAAGAAGAGAAAAACTCATATTATGAATTACGCAATGGTGAAAATATCTGTCAAATGATACTTTCAGAATTTGGCTTAAACCAAAACACAGCAAGGATAATAAATGGGCACACGCCTGTTAAAGTTTCAAAGGGTGAAAATCCTGTTAAGGCTGACGGACGGTTATTGGTCATAGATGGTGGTTTTGCTAAGTCATATCAAGCTGTAACAGGCATTGCGGGATACACTCTTATATACAATTCTCAAGGTTTATTTTTGGCGTCTCATACCCCTTTTGTATCTGCAAGGGATGCAATTGAAAATGAAGTGGACATCCTTTCAGATACTTTTTACTTGGAAAAGAGTCACCAACGCAAAAAAGTAGCCGACACGGATGTCGGCAAAAATATTAGAGAGCAGATTTATGATTTAGAATTGTTGCTTGAGGCTTATAGGCTGGGAGAGATAAAGGAACGCTAGTTTATACGCAGCTAAAAAGCCCATCGATTATTATATCGCAACCGGAGGTAAATGAGGAACAATCACCGGCTAAATAAATTACTGCACCTGCCAGTTCTTCCGGCTTGCCCAAACGGTTATAGGGTGTCATAGCTGTCCATTGCTCAATCCAATCCGGTCTTACATGGGCGGTTAGGTCGGTAAACATATAACCGGGGCTAATGGAATTTACTCTAATGCCATACTTAATCCATTCTACAGCCAAGCTTTTAGTCATGTGTACTACAGCCGCTTTGGATGAATTGTAGGAAGCTTGTTCTTGTGGGAAGTTTACTATTGTAGCAGACATTGAAGCATTGTTAATAATACTTCCGGGACGACCCAATGCAACCAATTTTTTTGCGAAAGCTTGTGCTACAAAAAACACGCCGTTGGTATTAACATCCATAACATTAAGCCATTCATCGGGGGTAACATCTAAGGCGGCCTTGTGTAGAACTATACCTGCATTGTTAAAGAGTGCATCAAGTCCGCCAAAATCATCAGCAATCTGATTTATTGTGCTGTCTACATCATTGGGCTTAGTTACATTGCAAACATAAGCTTTAGATTTAACTCCATAATTTCTTTCGATTGCACCGGCTGTTTCGATTCCCTCATCCTTTAGTAAATCCATAATGGCGATATCTGCGCCCATCATAGCCATATGTTCGGCTACAGTTTTACCAATACCTCTGGCACCACCTGTAACTACTACCTTTTTTCCTTCCAATGAAAACATGGTTTCCTTTGTCATAATCTTATGCTCCTTTAAAATTTAATTATGCCCTTTTTCAGTATCTTACGATCTAGCAAATCTTTGTATGCTTCTACAGAATCATCAAAGTTAAAATAATCAGATATAAAGTCCTTCATAACCAATTGTCCGCTTCGTATCCACTCAAGAATTTGGGCGTGGGCAGCACCTTCCTCTGCCTTTTCAGGCATCTGCTGGCAAATAAAATTCCAGTTGTAAGAAGCCTTACTAAAATCTATGGTGATCTCTTCTTTTTCCAAAACCCCATAACAAAGTACACTTCCCCTATCTGCAAGCAGGGACATTGCTTGATTTGCCACTGAAGGAAGCCCAACAGCATCCAGTACATATTGTACTCCATTTGGATAAGAGGTGCGTATAGCCTCTGCAAGATTCGTATTTTTATTATTAAAAGCTAATTTTGCACCGCTTGCCGAGGCATCTTTCAATTTTTCATCTACGATGTCTACGGCAATGATATCTTTGCAGCCGTAGAGGTTTAATAATTTAATGAAAGTAAGGCCAACCGGCCCGCATCCAAATACTACTACCGAATCTTTTGGTTTAACGCCAAAATAACGAATAGCACTAAGCACTTCGCGGAATGTTACAAGCATTACTGCATCTACCGGGTCTAAATCATCAGAAAGTACTGTTTGAGCATAAGCAACAGAAGGAGCAGTGCCTTCTTTATAAGCTTCGATATCTTGTACAATTGCATATTCGCTAAGGGCACCCCAAGCAGAACCCAAGTCACCAAAAAGTGCCGGATTAGAATCAACAAAGGTTAAAAGTACTTTGTCTCCCACTTTTAAGCCTTTAACTTCTGAACCTATTTCTACCACTTCACCTACACCTTCGTGCCCTAGCATGATAGGATAAGAAGATTCCGGCACGCCTTTAAAAGAACGGTGAATTAGTTTTACATCTGTTCCGCACATGCCGCAGGCAATAGTTTTTACTAATGCCTCTTTAGCACTATATTCCGGCTTTGGAATTTCTTTAATTTCTAAAGAACCATCTTTGTTTACAACAAGCGTTTTCATGGGCATCTCTCCGTTTCAACAGTAATAGTGTATTTACAATATTACATATCCTTTTACTAGTGTCAAGTTGTGTTTTTTCTGTTTTCTAAACAAGTGCAATCAATTCCGTAAAACACTCCATTTTATATGTTGCGATATCTTGCTTTGCAGCATCACCCACTGCCACAGAGTCCATTTTAGCAGCTTTTGCCGCCTGTACTCCAACAATGGCATCTTCTATAACCAAGCAGTCTGTTGGGTCGATATTTAGCATTTGAGCACATTTTACAAAAACCTCCGGGTTCGGCTTAGAATGGGCTAATCCAATTCCATCCGAAATTGCATCAAAGAATTCTTGCAGCCCTATCTTGCTTAATATTAGCTTTGCATTTTTGCTGGACGAACCAATGCCAAGCAAAATCCCGGAATTTTTAAGGGAAGTTAAAGTGTCCATAACTTCTTTACTTACATCTGCCGGAGACATATCCTTCAGCAAATTTTTATAAATTTCGTTTTTTTCATCAGCAATGCTTAGTTTTTCTTCATGAGAAAGTATTTTTTCACATCTTTCAAGAACAATTTCAAGGCTTTCCATTCGGCTTACGCCACGTAGCCTGTTGTTAATTTCTTCGTCAAAATATATGCCAAGCCTGTCTGCAACCTGTTTCCATGCTAGGTAATGATATTTATCTGTATGGCATATTACGCCGTCCAGATCAAAAATTATTGCTTTATATTTCAAAAAAACTTCACCCCTCGACAGATCTATTTTATTGCTACAACCACTTTGATGCCATTTTTAATGCAGTACTCTTCTGAATAATGCATGAAGGTTAATTCTGTTCCTTCTGTAAGGACGTAAGTAGTCTCAAACTCTGAAACTGTTACTTCCAAAGAGCATTTTCCAATACACAATGAGAATTTGTAACTTTTCCAGCCATCAGGTAAGTATGGGGCAAATGTAGCTTTTTTATTATAAAATTTAAAACCTGCAAAGCCATAGATTATACATAACCATGTCCCGGCCATATTTGCCATATGAAGTCCATCTTGGGTATTTTTATGAGTGTTTTCAATATCCATAAAAGCTGTTCCCATAAAAAATTTCATGGCTTCTGCGTGCTTGCCAATACGAGCAGCTACCATGCTAAACACGCATTCAGATAGAGATGAATCGTGACCGGTGACAGCTTCATAGTAGTCGTAATCCTTTGCAATTTGGGCATCAGTAAAGCGTTGAGGGAAAAGAAGCTCAGCCAGTATTAAGTCAGCTTGCTTACATACCTGCGCACGATATATCTGCAAAGGATGAAAGTCTTGCATCAAGTGCTTATCTTTATGTGCTTCAAAATCCCAGGGCTTCTTGTCAAGAAAGGAATCATCTTGCATATAAATGCCCAACTCTTCATCGTATGGTAGGAATATGTTTTCTGCTGCATTTCGCCAAAGTTTTACTTCATTGATCGTGAGGTTCAACTGTGAAGAAAGTTCTGCCAACTTTTCAGGATATTCTTGCTCCAGTTTGTGATAGACGTCTGCCGCTGTTAACATATTTTCCGCAGCAGATATATTTGTATAGCAGTTGTTATTTACAATTGTAGTGTATTCGTCAGGCCCGGTAACGCAGTCGATACAAAACTTGCCGCCTTTTCTCTTGTTAAAGTGCCCAAGAGATAGCCACATACGAGCAGTTTCAAATAACATCTCTGCACCATAATTTACAATAAAATCGTCATCGCCGCTGGACTCCCAGTAAAGCTTTGTTGCATATGCAACCCCACCTGTTATGTGATATTGAGCAGTACCGGCCGGATAGTAAGGTGATGATTCTGCTCCGCTAATAGTCCGCCAAGGATACATGGCACCCTCAAGAGCGTGACCTACTGCCAGTTCTCTAGCCTTGTTAAGAATGGAGTAGCGATACATAAGCAATGACCGCGCAATTTCAGGGCAGGTAAAAGCAAAAACAGGCAACATGTAAGTTTCTGTTTCCCAAAAATAGTGTCCCTGATAGCCCTCACCGCTTAAACCTTTTGCACCAATGCTCGAATGGCCATCATGCCCTGCTGCTTGTAGTAAGCTGAAAATTCCAAAACGTACACTACGTTGCAAAGCATCGTTGCCGTCTATTGTAATGTCAGCATTTTTCCAAAAGCTTGCAAGGTAATTGCGTTGTGCGTCTATAAAATAATCAAAGCCTTGTTTTGCAGCTTTTTCTACAAGTTCAGTTGTAAAATTATGCAAATTTTCTTTTTCATGATTCCTGTCGCAGGCATAGGCTATAAATTTAGAAATTTGAAGAGTTTCCCCTTGCTGAAGATAAAATTCTTTAGTGATCATATACGATTTTTCTGTATGGCTGTAGCTTGTTTTGCTTTCATTATCAATCAGTACTTTTACAGCACAAGAAAGAGAAAGCCCTGATTCCTTGGTTGTCTGTACTATCACTGCACCGTTTTCCAATGCGGTAAGCGATGTTACTTCTAATGGCTGACCACTTAAATTAGTGCCAACGCGAGTATCATCATCACGGGTCATATTTCGTACATCACCGTCAACACCTGTTGTTATTTCTATGCGTCCGCTAAAATTTTGAGGCGTAACTTCGTAAGATATAGCAAGGATATGATTGTCTGTAAGGCTTACCAGTCGCTTAGAGCTTATTACCACTTCACGACCATTTGACGAACGCCAATGTGTGCGCCGCGTAACTATGCCTTCTTTTAGATCCAGCTCCCGCTTATGATCCAACACCACACCTTGAGTCATGTTGAAAGGTTCGCCTTCTACTGTCAAAGTAATGGATTTTGCAGCAGTAACATTAAGCATAGTCTCAGATTGAGGTGCAAAACCTGCCTTGCGTTCTTCATAGTAGATTGGTGCAATTTCATAAAAACCATTGATATAATTACCTTCAAGGGTGGCATCTTGAGGCAATCCATTTTCTTCAAGATTGCCCCTTATGCCAATATAACCATTACCTTGTGAAAATATAGTTTCTTGAAGTTTATTTGTGCTTATATCAAAGCTTGTTTCGCTTATCTTCCATGTTGATTTCATCTACTTACATTCTCCTTATCCCTTAACTGAACCCTCAACCATTCCCTTAATAATATGCTTCTGTAAGAAGAGGAAAACAATAATAACAGGAAGCATTGCCATTAAGGTAGCAGTTAAAATCAAATCCCATCGCCTAACAAAAGACCCTACAAAATGAGCTACTGCCAAAGGCAAAGTTTGCACCTGATTCCCGGAACCTAATACCATAAAAGGAAGCAGATAATCGTTCCAAATCCATATGCCGTTCAGAATCATTACTGTTACAGTAATAGGCTTTAAGATCGGAAAAATAATTCTGAAAAATGTAACAGCCTTAGAGCATCCATCCATAGTTGAAGCTTCTTCCAATTCCAACGGAATTGATTTAATAAAACCATGAAACAAAAATATTGAAAGAGAAGTACCAAAGCCCATGTATGCTAAAATAATTCCGGGGTAATTTTGAAGCAATCTAAATGGAGTGTTGATAAGCCCTGTTACTACTTCAACCCTATGAAACCAAGAAATAAGCGGGAACATAACTACTTGGAACGGGATAACCATAGCCGCAACAAAAACCATAAAAATTACAGAAGAAAGTGCTGTTTTTGTACGCACAAGCACCCATGCCGCCATAGAAGATATCAAAACTATAAGTCCTACAGAAATAGTTGTGATAATTACAGATGAAGTAAAAGATGATACATAACGGACTACATGACTGTCTAATATAGCTTGCACATTTGCAAAAAGCTGGGCAGGATTTTCAGGAAAAGTTAATGGATCTCTAATGATATCCAAAGTGGGCTTTGCCGAGTTAATTGCTACAATGTAAAATGGAATGATATATATCAAAAAAATTGTAAAGGTTAAAATTTCTAAGCCAATGAGCTTGCGTTTTGTATTCACATTTCCAACTCCTTCCGCTTATTGTAGTAAACTTGAATCAAGGATGCCACAGTCAACAGTAAGAAGAAAATAACGGATTTTGCCTGCCCTTGAGCTAATTCTCTAAATGAGAAAGCCGTATTAAAGATGTTAAGAGCCAAAAATTCTGTAGTCAAAAGTGCCCGCCCCATAAACATACCTGACGGGCCTCCTGCCGTTAGTGCAAAGTTAACATCAAACTGTTGGAAGGATCTTACTAAAGTCAAAAACATAGATACCGTAAATGCAGGTGCAATCAAAGGCAATAAAATGTGCCATAATCTTTGTACATAAGTGGCACCATCAATATGAGATGCTTCCAAAAGCTCTACAGGGGCACTTTGTATTGCTGCTACATAAATCATCATTATATAACCTGCCATTTGCCAAGTAGTAACTACAACAATGGCAAGAAGCGCAAGGTTCCTATTAGATAAAAATGTGACTTCAAGAAATGCCAGCCCGGAGGCACTGCCAAAAGCTGTTATAGCATTATTAAAAATAAACTGCCAAATATAACCTAAAATAATGCCACCAATAAGATTTGGTAAGAAAAATGCTGCACGATATAAACCTACCAGTTTAAGCTTGTTTGTCACCAACAATGCTAAACCAAAAGCTACCAGGTTAATAAAAAAGATATTTAAAATTGCATAAGATAAAGTTGCTAAAAAAGAATGTAAAAAGGTGATATCTTGAAATATTATTCTATAATTATCCAGACCAACCCAGTTTACTTGCGTACCCGTCATGGCAGTCCAATCCGTAAAGGAATAATAAATGCCCAACAAAAACGGGATGACGATTACAAAAGAAAAGGCAAAAAGAGCCGGTAACAAAAACAAAATAAACGTGGTATTGTGTTTGCCATGTTTAGTACTCATCTCGAACATCCCCTCTGATTTTGTGCCGCTTAATATGGTCAGCCCACTTGTAGCGGTACAAATCTTGATGAAAAAAGGGGCAAGTGGAATAATAGACCTGTCTATTAACCACTTGCCCTATTACATTGCATTAAAAAATTAGTTAGGGCCAATACTTGCAACGGCTTCTGTAAATAGTTGTACAAAACCATCAACATCAATTTCTCCGGAGGCCAATAACTCAAAGATAGGGCCAAGAACATTCATGCCAAAACCTGCCGGCATTGTGTTTTGATGCCAAGCATATACTTGCCCACGGCCAGACCATACATTAACTGCTCTGGATAGAGGGCCGTCAGGAGCAATGGCTACAGAATGGAAAGCGGGAACCGCTCCTGCATGTACTACCATATACTCATGGCCTTCTGGTGAAGTTGCCATGAAGTTTAAAAAGTCCAAAGCTGCATCAATATTCGCAGAGCGTGCATTAACAAGGTACCAAGAAGGCGCGCCTACAAAGATGCCCGGTGTATTTTCCGGCAAAAATGCATGAGGTACATATCCCATTTCAAAATCAACGCCAAGTTCTGCAAATACAGGATCTACCCAGTTGCCTTGATGGATAAAAGCAGTGCGGCCAAGACCAAAATCAGCTAATTGCTGGTCAAATCCGCCTGTAAGCATTGTGGAGCGGATAGAGTGGCTAAAGATCAAATCCATATACTCTGCAAAATGGCGCAAACGAGTTTCGTCTACTTGTCCATCCAACATCATATCAATAATGGTTGTATCTTCATAATCCAACCCTAAAGCCAAATATGCATTAACCGCATGAAGTCCTGTTACCCAAGTCATTCCGGGGCCTGCTGCCATAGAAACAACAGCATCAAGACCAAGTTCGTCCAATTGAGAGTTAACCAATTCAAAAGCTGCACGCATACCCTCAATACCGGTCATTGTGGAAGTGTCTACACCGGCTTGGCGCAAAATATCTGCATTGTATCCAAGTCCCCAGCCTTCAACAGCTACCGGAAAACCTACTACTCGACCTTGACCGTCAAAGAAAGACATATCTGTGTCAGATACCCAAGGCTGACCGGTTAAATCTGTAAGCCTGCCGGAATCTCTAGCCGCTGTATAGTCGGCATAACCTTCAAAAACAAAAATTTCCGGCTCATCGCCACCACTTAACATTGCAGCTAAAGCAGGAGCATAAGGAGTCTCGCCACCGAAGCTTTGAATGTTTACCCTTACGCCAAACATGTTTTCATACAATGCCGCAAAATTTCTAAGCGCGCCATCAATTTCTACTTTGTTATTTACCAAAGTGATTTCTACCGGGCCGCCTGCCGGTGGTTGAGCGGGGGGAGCTGTTTCATTGCCGGTTGCAGGAGCTGTTCCGGCACCGGGTGCTGCTCCACCGCCTGCCGGTGCTTGACCGCAAGCAGCTAAAACCATCGCAAAAACTAATACAATTGAAATAATCAATTTTTTACGCATAAATTACCTCCTTAGAATACTAATACTAATCTGTGATTAGTGTAAATTTAGTTGACAATGACAAGTATAAATCTTGCTTCATTCGATGTCAAACGTATTACACGCCAATTTCATATACATATTTTTGTGAAAATTGCACAAAAAATTACAAACTACTGCCTCGCTCTATCAATTGAACAGGAAAAATCACTTTTGAAGGAACCGTTCCGCCTTCTATTAGCTGAATGATATTTTCTACAGCACATTTGCACATTTCCATAATCGGTTGGCGGATAGTTGTAAGTGGTGGGGAGCACAAAGCAGATAGCCCTGCATCATCATATCCAACAACCTTAATTTGCCTCGGAACATCTATACGTTCTTTATAGCAATATTGAAGTATTTGAGCCGCAATAACATCGTTAGATGCAAATATACCATCTGCCTCAGAATATTCTTGAAAGAGATTTTCAATAACTTCACTATAGCTAAGGTTAATAAAGTCCCTTTCACTTGTATGGATTACCACAGTCTCTTTGATATTGTTTTTATGCAATGTTTCAGAAAAACCTGCAAGCCTTTTATTAGCTTCCACATCTAAATCCGGGCTGCCCCCAATATATACTAAGTTTCTACATCCGGCCTTTAAGAGATGATCCGCTGCCAATGATCCGCCTGCATAATTGTCTGATGATATGGAGGGAATATCATCAGAAAGCGTACGCTCAATTGTAACTATAGGTGCCTTAAAATTAATCAGCTTATCAATATCCCGGGTTCGGCTTGTTACAATAACTCCATCTACTCTACTGGCTCTTAGCATAGTAAAGTATTCGGATTCCTTTTCTTTGTTTAAATCTGAAATACATAATAGTAGCTTGTATTGATGAGCAGAAATATATTCTTCTATATATTGGATTACAGCGGCAAAAAAAAAGTTTACTGCCGAAGGTACAATTAAACCTATCACATTGCTTTTTTTTGTCAGGAGTGACCGCGCTACTTCATTGGGAATGTAATCCAATGTTTCCATTGCCTTGTATATTTTTTGTTTTGTAGGATCACTAACATTTACTTTATTATTTAACATTCTGGAGACAGTAGTTACTGTAACACCAGCCATATCTGCAACATCTTTAAGGGTTGCCATGCTATCACCTCGCTATTTTGCTGTACTCTACACCATTAAGAATAATGTAAAAAATTTGAATCAGCAAGCAAAGAAAATGTCAAACCATTGACATAAAAAAAAATGTGGTGATATACTCTGAACAGTTCCTTAGAAAAATTCCTGAATGAGGCTGATATAAATGAAAACAATCTCGCAAAAAGCAAACTGTATTTTAACCGCCCTGCAACAAGAAAACTTACATCAACGTTCAGTAGTTTCCATCTATGGTGGATCCGGGTCAGGCAAAACGGAAACTGCTTCTTTGGTCGCATATGAATTAAACCAGCAAGGTAAAAACACCTATGTCCTGTCAGGTGACAACTATCCTCACCGTATCCCTAAATATAATGATGCCGAACGCCTGCGTATCTTTTATACAGAAGGAATTAAAGCACTATTGTCTCAAGGGTTATATACCGGGAAATTACAAAAAAATTTAAAAGCATTATGCAAAGATGGAGCAGATGCCGATCCTAATCAAATAAAATTACACCCCTGGTTAGCTGTATACCAAGAAGGCGGTGATTCCGGCTTACGTAATTATTTGGGAACCCCATTGGAATTGGATTTTGAAGAATTATCCAAAAAAATTCTTAGCTTTAAAAACGGTGATGATATCCTCTTTTTAAAGCGAATGGGGCGAGAAGAATGGGAAATTTGGTACGAACCCATAGATTTCAGCAATGTTCAAATACTTATCATAGAGTGGACTCATGGCAACAGTAGTTATCTTAAAGATCTAATTGACATTCCCATATTTTTGCATAGTACACCACAGGAAACTTTAGAAAACCGAATAGCCCGCGGTAGAGATGAGAAAATTAACAGCCCATTTGTTAACCGCGTTTTGAATATTGAGGATGAACTTTTACGATCACAAGAAAATAGAGCAAAGCTGATAGTTTCAAGTCAAAATAAATTGATTCGGCAAAGCCAATAATGTTATTATTCAGCTAAATTCTGAAATTTATTTGTATCCAACCGATCTCATTTTGTCACCGGTTGAAATTATGGAGGGCTTATCTTGAAAACAGGGGCAATGCTTAATGCATATCCGGATAGTATAGGGCAAAATCTGGGCAATTTAATTAAATGGCTGCAAAACCCTGCTCTTAAAGAGATATTTCAAAGCTTTTATATTCTTCCAAGTATGTTTAACAGTGACTTGGACAGGGGCTTTTCTGTTATTGATTACAACTTAAATGAAGTCCTTGCAAAAAAAGATGACCTAACAAAACTTAATAATTTAGGTATTGCTCTTAAACTGGACTTTGTTATTAATCATGCATCAGTGCAGTCAAAACAATTTCAGGACATTCTTGCTAACGGAGAAAATTCCATTTACAAAGATTTCTTTATTGATTGGAACCAATTTTGGGCAGGCTGCGGGTCTAAAACAGAAGCGGGATATATTAATCCTGAGCCAAAATACTTGGAAAAAATGCATTTTCGCAAACCCGGACTTCCCTTACTGATGGTTCCTATGCCTGATGGAACAAAAAAACCTTATTGGAATACATTCTATCAATCTTGCTCCCTTGGGCAAATGGACTTAAATATCAATTCACCTTTAGTATGGGAGTTTTATGATGAAACTCTCCAAAAATTATCTTCTTATGGCGCAGAAATTGTGCGTTTAGATGCCTTTGCATATGCACCCAAAGAGCCGGGAGCCGGAAATTTCTTAAATGACCCGGGAACTTGGGAGCTATTATCAAAAATCCGTACTTTAGCTGATAAATATAGTTTGCAACTTTTGCCGGAAATTCATGCTGAGTATCGTGAAAAAATTCACGAAAAGCTTACCCTTGAAGGTTATATAACCTATGATTTTTTCCTGCCGGGACTGCTTATTCATGCTTTGGAAAAGCACACATGTACTTATTTGCTAAACTGGATAAATGATATCCGGCAAAAAAACATCAAAACAGTTAATATGCTTGGCTGTCATGATGGCATTCCGGTATTAGATTTACGCGGGTTGCTGCCGGAAGAGGAAATAGAAGATATTATTAAAATTATTGTAGGACGTGGAGGTCACGTAAAAGATGTGCAAGGCAATAAAAAGATGTACTATCAAGTAAACGCTACTTACTTTAGTGCTTTAGGAGAACAGCAAAATAAAATGCTACTGGCTCGCGCTATACAGATTTTTATGCCCGGGATACCTCAAGTATGGTATCTTGATCTTGTAGGTGGAAAAAACGATTACACTGCTGTGCAGCAAGCCGGTGAAAATGGACATAAAGAAATCAATCGAACAAACCTGTCTTTAGATCATATGGAAAATGCTTTAAATGATGAATTAACGGTCAAGCAATTGGAATTACTGCGCTTTAGAAATACTAACCCGGCATTTGGCTCAGGTGCAAAGCTATCTGTAATTGGCAAAGAACACAAATTTAGTTTGCAGTGGGAAAATAATGGCAATATAGCACGGTTGGATGCTGATTTGAAATCATGTACTTATGAAATTAGCAATTTTTCATTATAGCTGTAATAGACTAAGTCCGTGTTAACGGGCTTTTTTTTTGCGTTATTTTCACAAAGCAGTGAGACGTCCGGCAAGCTTGCTACAGGTAATTTGTCGAAAAATTTAAAAAAATTTGACCAATTACAACAATACATTTTGTCTAAAATTCAACATTTTCTTTCAAAAAAATTACTTTGTCAATAAAATTACATATTTAACTTGACATAGTATGACAAATGGTTATAATGTAATCACTTGCGATACATATAATGAGTGGTCGACAAGATCTAAATGTACAATTTATAAACTTATTTAAGGAGAGAATGGAAAATGAATGAAAAAATTGGGCAACGCATACGGGAGTTACGGCTATATTACAACCTGTCAATAGAAGAATTATCTGATCTGTTAGGTATTTCGTCAGGTTTTCTTAGGTTAGTAGAGCGTGGCGAACGTGGTGCGACTATTGAACGCTTAGCTAAGATAAGCAAAATTTTTAATGTGTCAATGGATTATCTTGCATTAGGACGTGAGACAGATCTAACAAAGAACGATAATAGTCCGGTGAAATTTTTGGAACGTATACTTACTGAACATGAGCTACATAAAATAGCTGAATTTGGTAAAGGACTTTCTACGTTTAACTACAGCGCAGAAGAATTGGACTTGCTTTTTGTCTCTATTCACTCTCAGTTGAAATTCTTGCACAATATAAAATCAAGAAAAAATTCCGGCTGAGATCCGGCTAAATAATGAATTTAAAATTGATAGCGGTTTACTATAAAAGTGAACCGCTATCGTTTATCCAACCGGTGACAAAATGAGATCGGTTGACTATAGTTTTTTCAACTTAAAAATTTTCACCATGTTGTCCATAGCCTCTGCGCTACTTGATAATACTTCAGAAGAAGCCGCACTTTCTTCAGAAATGGAGCTATTAGACATAACTACATCAGATATCATTTTTACACCACTGTTAATATGATTTAAAGTTTCAGATTGTTCTTGAGATTGCGTTTCGATATTTACAATCAATTGAGCTACTTTTTCTACATCTCCCAAAATAACTTCAAAGGTACGTGCCGCTTCTTGAGCCGCCTCTTGCCCTTGTTCAATTTTTAGGAGAGTATCTTCTACCAAAGCAGAACTTTCTTTTGCGGCGGTTTCACTGCGGTTTGAAAGTACTCTAACTTCTTCGGCAACAACACTAAATCCTTTGCCTTGTTCCCCGGCTCTGGCTGCTTCTATAGCGGCATTTAAAGCTAGTAGGTTAGTTTGGAAGGCTATACCATCTATTGTTTTAAGTATCTGCGAGATATTGTTAGATGCATCGCTGATAGACTGCATTGCTCCTAACATGCTTTGCATATGCGTATTTCCTAAATTGACTGTGGCCTTGCTATTAGCAGACAGTTCACTTACTTCTCTTGATGTTTCAAAGTTTTCTTTAATCCTATCGGTAAGTATATCCATAGAGGAAGTCAATTCTTCTACTGCTGCTGTTTGCGAAGAAGCTCCTTCAGCAAGTATGGAACTAGACTCAGATACTTGTCTTGCCCCTGCTAAAACTTCGCCGGCCGAACCGGAAATAGAGGAGATTATATGATTAAACTTAGATAGCAAAATATTAAGCGAAGATTCAATTTCTTCAAAATCTCCACGAAAATGATCAGAAACTACAAGATCGAAATTATCATTTGACATATTTGTTAAAACTCTTGCAATTTCCTTGATGTATGAAGCCAGGGCATCTTCCGTAGAGTTTAGTGCGATTTTTATATTTTCAAATACACCCTTATATTGACCGGACATATGTACAGCAAAATTACCATTTGCCATATTGTCAAGTGCCGCAGTTGCTTCAGCTAATGGCGTATTTATTGCATCCATAAGCAGATTCATTTGAGATAATATATGCTTCCATCCCCCATGCAAATGTGAGATATTAGCACGTTTATCCAAAACGCCGTTTAAAGCGTGCTCCAAAAGCATTCCGCACTGCCCGGATATATCCTTGAGATTATTCTGCATCTTCTCTAATGTTACATTATACATACTACGATCACCTGACAAGGTTTCCATAGTGTGCTCAAAATTGCCATTGGTAAAGCTGTCAATAGCAGTAAGAACAACTTTATCTACATGAGCTTCTGTCTCAAACATGTCGTTAAGTTGCTCTACCAAAGTAGCAAAAGAACCTTGATATTTTGTTGCATCAAAACGGGAACGTGTATCCCCATCTGCACGGCGTTTTACAAATTCTGTTAAATCATCTAAAACATTAAGTAATGTACGAGAGGTTCTTGCAGTAGAACGTGCCAATTGGCCGATTTCGTCCTTTGACTGATACAGTTCAGTATTGATTGCAAGATGTCCTCTGGATAAAAGCTCCAATGCCTCAGTAGTATCTTTTATTGGCTTAACAATCATTTTGCCATTAATAAAAGTAATGATTATTAGCACAAATATTGCAACCACTGCTATCAAGAAAAAAGCCAAATATCTAGCCATGCGTTCCATTTGGGTGACAACTGCCATGCTTTGACCAACAAAAATTGCACCTGCATAGTTATCTGTATAATCTAAGACGGGTCTTATAGACAATAAGAATGGTACGCCTATTACATCGCCGCGGCCTGTATAGGTTTGCCGTTGATAAACAACTGTTTCTTGAAAATAGTCGCTCATCGCAATACCTGTTGACCGCTCACCTGTTGGTGTTCTGATGGTAGACATTGCAGCTACTACCCCGGAAAACACTGTAACTTCAGTTCCGGTAATATACTGTATTCTATCTACAAAGCTTGGGTCAGTTAAGTCATAGCCTGCAACTACCGTTCCAACAATTTGATTGTTTAGTCTAATAGGTACTGTTGAAATAATACCTACGCTAACTTCCGTTTCGGATTGCATTTCAGAAGTTACAGACCCTGCCGGAGATAAAGCACGTGATACGCTGGATCTATAAATTATTGAATCATCTCGTCTATCACTATGTAACCTAGTCAGGACATTCCCTTCTGCATCTGTTACTAACACCACATGAGGATTAGAGAAATTAATAACATCTCTAACTAAAGATTCCAGTTGGCTTTCTGCCATGGCTATATCGCCGTTTGCGACAGCATTAGCAAGTGCAGAATTTTGGGCTAGAGTTTGGCTTACTCCCATAGAGGTATCCCTCATGGAGTCTAAAGCTCCTTCCATTGCTTGCATGGATGATTCCATTCTGGTGGAACTTGTAAAGAAAATAATGTCACTTATATTTACCAATAAAGGAGCTAATACTGCTGTTGCTGTTAATAAAACTGCAACAAGAGATATAAAAAAAAGCTTACTTCTAATACTATGAAATTTCATGCCTTGCCTCCTTGTTTTCTTGTGTTTCATATTTCTTATCTTTGATATAATGGCATTTTATCACAAAAATACTAGATTAAACAGATTTAAATTTGTGCTTGTGCTGTGAAGCTTGTTATGTTAAAAATATGGTATTACTTTACTATTCAAAACAAGAAGGGAATGAAGCAAGTGACAAGAAAAATCAAAAAAGGACTTAGTTTGTTTTTAGTAGTCTGTATGCTGTTTCCATTGGCATCTGTACAAATAGTTGCCAATACAACAGAGTCAAGTTTCACTATCGTAAATCCCTACGAAAATGTAAACTGGGATACTTTTGGGCAGTATCGTGCGGCGTTACATATGCATACATTGCGCTCAGACGGTGCAGCCTCAGTTAGAGATACAATTTTGGATCTCTACAACAAAGGATTTGATATCGTTGCAATAACAGATCATGATGTTATGCATGACGGAAACTGGGCAGACGATCCGGAGGACTCTCTAACTGAGTCTCAGAAAGTCGCCATTATGTCCGGAGCCTTTGGTAGAACCGAATACATAGGCTTCAATTTTCCGGGAGATTTTGGCTCTGACTTCCATCGTCCGAATGATAGAGGCGGGATGATTCCAATTCCATTTACTAACGAGCAATCCCGTTCAGAGCATATAATTACTCTTTGGGCAAACTTTAACAATGAATCAGGTTGGACGCAGTCTCAAATTTTACAGGAGACAGAAGCGCAAGGTGGTATTGCCATTATTGCACATCCCGGTCGCTACACCACCGGAGCAGCCGGCGGCGAAGGGGGTATGGCTTCATCTAATAACCCGCTTCGTATCTCAAGATATGTTGAGTTGTTTGACAAATATCCCATAGCTTTGGGCTTTGAGCTTTTTAATCGTTTGGACAATGAAACTCGTTCTGACCGTATTTTATGGGATAACCTTCTTCAAGCTATGATGCCCTATGGCCGCTTTGTGTGGGGCTTTTCCAATGATGACAGCCATAGCATGAATCAAGCCGGTTATAACTTTAATGTTTTGCTTTTGCCGGAATTAAATGAAAACTACGCAAGGGAATCTATGGAAACAGGCGCGTTTTATATGGTGACTCGTGTGAATCGTGGCATAGGCCCAACTGACCCGGAAGTAAATCCTTTCTTAGAAGATGGCTTAACCGGAATTCCTAATGGAGGCACAGCCGCCACCCTGTTTATGCTTCATCAACAAGCACCCGGCTTCGTAAGAATAGAAGTGGAAGGAAACACAATCACCATAGAAGGCAAAAACTATAATCAAATTGAGTGGGTTGCTGATGGTGTAGTTATTTATACAGGCTCTACTTTTGATGTAGGTGAACTTTTCTCGCAAATCTCAACTAATCATGTACGTGCCCAGCTTGTAGGTGATTATGGAGTTGCTTATACACAGCCTTTTGGCATTCTTCCGGAGGGGCAAAGTTTCTTGGAGCGTCCTACTGTCAATGATTTAGCATTAATTGACCCAATTTTAGAAATAAGTGTTCCGCATGGTGCATCAGCAACAGTCTCAGGTCTTCGTTTACCAACAACTGTAACCGCTGTAAGCATCAAAAACCGGCGTACTTCTGTAACGGTAGAGTGGGATATAGAATCTATTGTTGAATATGATCCAACTCAGACAGAAGGGACGCAAGTTTTAACAGTAACCGGCGAAATTACATTGCCGGATGATTGGTCAAACGCTTTTGACCTTTCATTGACTGTTACAGCTCAAGTTACGGTTGGAATAGATCCAACTATCACTATTGCTGAGGCAAATGCGGCAATGGTTGGCACAGTAGTAACTGTTGAAGGGTATGTAACCGCCGGAAGAATTGGAGATAACCACAGGATTGTTATTCAAGACTCTACAGACCCGTGGGGCGGCCTTTTTATCCAAGATGTAAGCGTTTCGGCAGGTGCTGAATCCACTTTCTACCAGTATGTGGGACAATGGGTAAGTATAACCGGAACAAGAGCTGTACAATGGCACAATGCTGCCATTCATGCTACAAGCATTGAAGCTTTGGTTGGCGATACAAGAGATCCTATCAAGCCGATTGAGATAACCTTATATGACTTTGATCTGGGACTTCCGGGCAGATGGAACAATATGCTTATCTCCATTGAAGCCCCTCTGCTTCAAAGAGATTCCGGCCCTGCATATGATAATATTCACCTTATTAGATTACCCGGAGAAGGTAGAGTTGATATATCCGGCATTTTGCCTGAAGAAATTCAAGATGGAGAATTGATTCATTTAGACCATGGCATTATGCACTGGCGTAATGATTTGGAGTCACATAGGCTTCACGCAGACTGGGTGGAAGGCACTATTACCCAAAGATAGAACCAGGGTGTGTTTGAAAGCTCCATTGCGCCATCTTTCCGGCACAAGCGAGTTTTTAAACACACCCTGGCTATAGTTTTAAAATAGTCATAAAAAAATGTTGAATACAACTTCTAAGTGTCCAAAGCAATCCTATACACCTTTTCTACATCAAGAGCATACTGACGAGCTGAAAATGATTGGATAGCTTCAAATCCTGATTTTGCTGTTTTACTTGCTTCATCTTTATTAATCAAGGCATGATACAATATATCTGCCGCATCTTCATCTTTTTCAAATATAAAACCTGTATCTTTATGTCTAATCAAATTTTCAAAACTGGGATCCTTTTTAACTACTACAGGAACAGAAGAAGCCATAGCTTCAATATGCGTTAATCCTTGCGTTTCAGAAGTAGATGCTGTAGCAAAAACATCACCTAGTCTATAATATTTGCCTATAGCATCCCAAGGCTTAGCTCCTGTAAATATAACCGAACGCTGTATTCCTAAAGATTCGGCCATTTGTTTAAGGTTGCTAAGCATAGGCCCTTCACCTACTATAACAAGTTTTGTTTGGGGAAGCCTATCAAGTAATTTAGGCATCGTTTCAACCAGTACATCCAAACTTTTTTCTTTTGCTACTCGCCCCACAGATATAATTACCGGGTCATCTAATTCTATTCCTAATTCCAGCTTAGTACGAGCCAATTCACCTTCAGAAAAATTCTCTGCGGCAAAGGGGGCAAAATCCAGGCCGGTAGGGATCATTTTGATGGGCTTATTTACTCCTATTTCCTTTAAATACGTATGTGTTTTATCGGCAGGAGCAATTACTACTTTTGCACGGTTGCAAAAAACACGGCTAAAACGCTGTGCCATTTTTGGAGTAATCAAATAGCCGTTAAAAGCATAATGGGTATAATCTTCATACATAGTATGATATGTGTGTACCATAGGGATACGATATATTCTCGATACTAATTTTCCAAATATGCCCATAGGAAATTCAGTATGAGTATGGATAACATCCAAGCGTAAATACTTCATTTTAAGTAATAGCTTTGGAGAATATAAAATAGCCACACGATGGGGAGGCAAAAAAGTTAGGGGCATACTGGGAAGTCGGAACACATTAAAACTGTTTCTAACAGCATTTGGGTCTGTAGTAGTAAAAATAAAGGTGCGGTGTCCTAATTTAGCTAATTCTTTTTCTAACATGCGTATGGAAGTTACCACACCATTAATTCTTGGATGATATGTGTCGGTGAAAATACCGATGTTCATGAATGTTCCAACTTTCAATTGTATTTATAGCAATTCCGATTGACATTAACACGTTTACGTGTTGATGCAAGCGGAAATTGCGCCCCCCCTTCACCGACACGAAGCACGTTGGTGCGAAGTGGAGGTGCTATATGGCGAGTTAATATTAGTAAGTAAGTTTTTAAAATCTTTTGTTGCATATTATATGAATGTATTGAAAGTTCGATGAACGCTTTTGTTCATCGAACCCACAGTTTTAAGCCTGATCTTTTTTATCCATAAGATACTGCACTAATTGCTGTCTAATACCTTCGTCAGTAAAACGTTCAGGTATTTGGTCAAGTAGATAATTTATACCATCATAGTTTGCTATGGATGCATAATAATCTGCCAGATACATATAAGTTTTTCTAAATTCGCTATCTAGTTCTACGGTATGTTCTAAGATCTTGATAGCATCTTTTTGTTTCTGTTCTTCTTGTTCTTGTTTAAACTCTTGCTCAGATTCTTGCTCAAGTAAGGCTTCGGCCCATTCTACTAAAGCGGAAACATATCGATGATAGTTTGCCTCATATCCTGTGATTTTTTCCAGGTTAGCTACACCGTATTCAGTTTTAAGCTCTATATTAGTTAACTTACGTGGAAAACGAAGCATAGTTTGTTGAGCAACCTGTTGCACACGATCCTGCTTTTTTTTAACATTTCCTTCTGCGTCATCTCGCATTGGTAAACTAGTTAAGTTTGGTGAATAGTAATATACTTTCTCAACCTCTCGTCCGCGGGTGCTGTTTGCCTCCATATCTTCTTCCAAAAATTGATCCCGCAGTCTGTAACGATTTCTGGAACCCTTGTATCTAAAAAAAAGCATAACAGCCGAAAGTACAAGTATGATAAGCATACTAAATACAACCCTGTCAAATACCACGGCAAACATAATACAACTTCCTTTCTGATTTCATGCCACTTAATGCGAGCATAGCCCGCCTACAACCTTGATTAAGAATTTTCTTTGATTAATACTACCAATGCTTTAGATAGTTGATCCGGGCAAGATGTGCCACGTCCTTTACAATTGATACCTTCAAGGTGCCTTACAGCATCTTGAGCGTGCATACCTGTTACAAGACGGCTTAAACCTTTTAAATTACCATCACAACCACCATTAAACAGCACTGATTTAATGATGTTATCCTGTATGTCAATTTCTATTCCCTTGGAACAAACTCCGCTGGTTTTGTAATTGTAGTGCATTGTACACCTCCATTTTGAGTTTATTATATGGGGCGCATTCTAATTTTGCAACTTTATTACGGTGGTTTTAAATAATCAAATTGATACATTAAATTAATACGTTAAGCAAGTTGTATTTAGTATTAATTGTCATATGAAAAAATACATGGTATACTTCCATATAACTAAACATACAGGAGATAAAATATGTCCAGTATTGCAAAAACCTCCCAGCGTCGCAAAAAAAATACCAAAACATCTAATAAAAACACTTCTAAAAAAAGATGGACAGCAAAATCAGAGGCTAGATATCTGATAATAGGTGCTGTTGGGCTTTTAACAGCTTTGTCTGTGTACATAGAAGGCTCTGTCGGCTTTGTAGGCCGTTTTATTTCAGGGATCTTTTTTGGTCTGTTTGGTTTTGGTACATATCTTTTGCCCCCGGCTGTTATAGCCATTGCTTGTTATGGTCTTTTTTCTCATAAAAAGGCTATTTCGTCTGGTTTAATTGCTCAAGCTTTATGTTTATTTTGGGTCATTATTGGCCTCGTACACATTTTTGCAGTACCGGAACACGGTGATTTAGGGCTATGGACTTATCTTCAGCTTTTATATGTTCAAGGAGATGGGACTAATGGCGGGCTTTTAGGTGGGCTTTTAGGAAATATGCTACGTAGCTTTTTGGGAGTGGTGGGAGCATATATTCTTTTAATACTGGGAGCCATTGTTACTATAGTATTAATAACCGGGCGTTCTTTTTCTCAGGGGATTACAACTATCTGGGAACACATTAAAAGTATTTGGAATTATGAAGAAATTATTGAAGATTACGATGATGAAGGTTATGATGATGAGTATGACACTATAGATGATGTAGATGACAATTTTGAAGAGATACTTGATGATGACATGATGGAAGCACCTTTCACACGAAAATTAAAACCTTTGCCTGATAGGCCGGAAAGATATGCCGAAAAAAAGAACAAATTTAAAGATAATGTTTTTGATATTAGAGAAGCTGTTCAACGTCGAGATGAAAAAATATTGCTATTTCATGAAGAGATGAATCATAATAGGCATATAAAAAACAAAGTTTTACACTTTAAAACAAAAACTTCAGATAAAGTTGAATATTCAAAGAATGAATCGAATGATTTTATAACTACTGAAGAAGATTACATATATACAGATTCCAATGATATAGACTGTGCGGATCATAAGGATAAAACAGAAGTTGCAGAAGATGACTTAGGTATAACTGTAAAGGGATTGGTGATATCTGAAAATCCAAAAATTGTCAATATGGAAGTTTTTACAGAAGAAAGTACATTGAAACCAAAGGAAGCTTATAAAGAACCCAAAATTAAAGCTTACGAGCCACAGAAAGTTATCACTCTTGATACACAACGCAAATATGAAAATTACCAATTCCCGCCTATTGATTTATTAAAAAAATCTCAACACAATAATCCTACTGAATCTCGCACTCAATTGTTAGAGAATTCCAGGATACTAGAGGAAACTTTAAAGAGTTTTAAGGTTGAGGCTAAGGTTATCGAAGTTAGTGTAGGTCCTACAGTTACGCGATATGATATTGCGCCCGGGGCAGGAGTTAAAGTAGCTACTATTGCTAATCTTTCTAATGACCTGGCTCTTAGTTTGGCAGCCCAAGGTATCCGTATAGAAGCTCCAATTCCGGGCAAAGCAGCAGTAGGAATTGAAATACCTAATAAAGATCCTCAATCTGTATATTTACGTGATATTTTAGAAGATGAATCTTTTGAAAAATTCCCCTCGGCTTTAGCCTTTGGGATTGGTAAGGACATAGCAGGAAATCCTATGGTTACGGATGTCGCAAAAATGCCCCATTTATTAATTGCCGGTGCTACCGGTGCCGGAAAAAGTGTGTGTATCAACACCTTGATTGCTAGTATCTTGTATAAATCCCATCCGGATGAGGTCAAAATGATAATGATTGACCCAAAAGTTGTGGAACTTAGCATATATAATGGTATCCCACATCTGCTTATTCCTGTAGTTACAGACCCTAAAAAGGCATCCGATGCACTACAATGGGCAGTATCTGAAATGGAAAAGCGGTATGAACGTTTTGCTACTGTGGGTGTTCGAGATCTTAAAGGATACAATCATCACATCACCTATGTAGAAGATGATTATTATTATGAAGATGAAAACGACTTCCAAGCAAACCAAACTATGCCTCAGATCGTAATTATAATAGATGAACTTGCAGATTTGATGATGTCATGCAAAAATACTGTGGAAGATTCCATATGCCGGTTAGCTCAAAAGGCAAGAGCCGCAGGTATTCATATGGTGTTAGCAACACAACGCCCTTCTGTAGATGTTATTACCGGGCTTATTAAAGCAAATATTCCCTCTCGATTAGCCTTTGCAGTGTCTTCGGGTACAGATTCTCGTACAGTACTTGATATGACCGGGGCAGAAAAACTTCTTGGTAAAGGTGATATGTTGTTTTTGCCAACCGGTAAAAACAAACCTATAAGACTACAAGGCGGCTTTGTATCTGATAAGGAAGTGAGATCTATAGTAGAATTTCTAAAGTCCCAAACAGTTACAGTGTATTCGCCTGAATTGATTGAACAAGTAACATCCTCAACCAAACGTAAAACTACAGATGATAACCCGGATGAATTTTTTTACGAAGCAGCAGAGTTAGTAATAGATAAGGGCAAAGGCTCAACCGGTATGTTACAACGTTACTTTAAGATAGGATATAACCGTGCTTCCAGATTAATGGAAGAACTTGAAAACGGTGGTATAGTTGGACCGGAGGATGGTGCAAAGCCACGTAAAATTTTGATTAGTTTGGAAGAATATCTGGATGAGTATGGGAGGTAAATTTAATTGACACAAATATTAGATGGCAAAGCTCAAGCAACTAAAATTAAAGAACAGGTTAAAGCACAAATTGCTGAAATAACCAACCTTGATAAACCCACAATGGCTGTGGTTCAGGTTGGTGATGACCCTGCTTCCACCGTATATATTCGCCAAAAAGAAAAAGCCTGTGCAGAAGTGAATATGAACTTTAAAAAAGTATCCTTACCTAACGATATAAGCCAACAGGCTATGCTTGCAGAAATTGATGCCCTAAACACAGATCCTGCTGTTCATGGTTTTATGGTACAACAGCCCTTGCCCAGCCAGTTAAATACAGATGAAATTGTAGAGCGTATTGATCCACGAAAGGATGTAGACTGCCTGCATCCCTATAATTCAGGGCTGATTGCAGAGAACAGAGGCGTTTTGTTGCCTTGCACGCCGGCCGGTATCGTAGCGTTGTTAGATGCATACAATATTGACCTTGAGGGCAAACATTGTGTAATTTTGGGCAGAAGCCGTATAGTTGGGAAACCTCTGGGAATGTTGATGCTTAATAGAAATGCTACAGTCACTTATTGCCATAGTCGTACTAAAAATCTATCAAGTATATGTCAACAAGCAGATGTTTTGGCAGTAGCAATTGGGCGGCCTAAATTTGTAACTGCCGATATGATCAAGGATAACTGTGTGCTCATTGATGTAGGCATTAATCGTTTAGATGACATTGATTCTTCCACAGGAAAGAAACTTTGTGGTGATGTAGATTATGAAGGTTGTTTTGAAAAAACTTCTTATATCACACCTGTACCAGGAGGAGTTGGGCCTATGACGGTGGCTATGCTTGTTGCTAATGGTTTGAAAGCATGGACGAGTGTAAAATGCCAATGACTGTTTATTTTCACTCACTAGGATGCGATAAAAATTTGGTAGACAGCGAGATCATGCTGGGATTATTGTATGAAGTTGGCTATAAATCTGTTTCTGATCCCAGACAAGCGGATATGATTGTTGTAAACACATGTGGATTTATCCAAGAGGCAGTAGAAGAAGGTATTGAGGCAATCTTAGAACTTGCTATCTACAAAGAAGAAGGGCAATGCAAAAAATTAATAGTGACGGGTTGCATGGCTCAACGATATCGTGAAGAAATTATAAAAGAAATACCGGAAGTTGACGAAATTTTGGGCGTGAATGATTTTCCTAAAATTGTCGGCAAAGACATTGATATTTTGGATGATGAATTATATGAAAAACGAGCGGCTACAATGCCTTTGCATGTAGCTTATGTGAAAATTTCTGAAGGCTGTGACAATCACTGCACATATTGTACCATTCCATCTATACGAGGCTCCTATAGAAGCCGAAAATTTGAATCAATTATTAAAGAATGCGCCCGCCTAATAAAAGGAGGTGCTAAAGAGCTAATATTAGTAGCACAAGATACAGCTCTTTATGGTACAGATCTATATAATCAGCCACGTTTGCATGAACTTGTTGAGGCAATTGCTGCATTGGATAACTTTATTTGGGTTAGAATAATGTATGCCTATCCGGAACATATATATACAGAGTTGATTGATGTAATTGCAAATATTGACAATGTTTGTAGCTATTTAGATATGCCTATACAGCATAGTCACGATAGTGTAATTGCGCGTATGGGTCGCAAAAACAGCACTAGTGAAGGATTGAAAGTGTTAATTGCACAATTACAAGAAAAAAGCATTGTCATCCGAACAACATTAATTGCTGGTTTTCCGGGAGAAACAGAAGAAGAATTTGAACATCTGTATCAATTTGTGGAGGAAATGGCCTTTAATCATCTTGGAGTTTTTACTTATTCGCAAGAAGAAGGAACTCCGGCCGCTACTATGGAGCCGCAGATAGATGCAGAAATTAAAAAAAATCGACAAGATAAACTAATGACTCTACAAGCTTCTATTGCTGAAAAAAATGGTCAAAAATTAATTGGTCAAGTTTTAAAAATAATGGTAGATGGTAATGTAGGAAAATCAGAAGATCCTGAAATGGAAGAGAGTACTATCGCTTATATAGGTCGTAGCCAGCGAGAGGCTTATGAAATAGATGGTAGTGTATTTTTTTCTTCACAAGCAGAATGGTTAAGTGGGGATTTTGTGTACGTAAAGATAACAAAAGCTGTCGGGTATGATCTATATGGGGAGCTGACTGAAGTATGAGAGATATGAAAAATAAAGCGGTGAATAATAATGAAATTTAACCTTCCTAATATGCTAATCGTTTTGCGAATAATTCTTATACCGGTATTTCTATTTTTCTTATTGAATGCAGGTTCGGGTGAAGATATTTTTCGCCTTATAGCTATTATAATTTATTTGGTAGCTGCTATCTCAGATTTTTTTGATGGATATCTAGCACGTAAATGGAATACAGTAAGCAATTTTGGCAAGATGATGGATCCACTTGCTGATAAATTGCTGGTATCGGCAGCTTTGATAGCTTTAGCATACCGCCACGAATTATCTGCTTGGGTAGTAGTAATAATTATCTGTCGGGAATTTTGGGTAACAGCCTTGCGGCAATTGGCTTTGGAGCAAGGCAGAGAAGTAATAGCAGCTTCTAAATGGGGAAAAATTAAAACAATGCTTCAAATGACAATGCTTGCATTACTTATGGCAGGCATGGGTACAGAAGAATTATTTGGTCAAACAGGTACTATAATTGCCACAGTATTTGTGTATTTGGCGGTTATTGCCACAGTTATTTCAGCAATAGAATACACAAAAAATCATAGGGTGGTATTTAAAGCATGACAGCAGAAATTATATCTGTAGGCACAGAACTTTTATTGGGAGACATAGTAAATACCAATGCGGCCTTCCTTGCAAGAGAACTGGCTGTATTGGGCATTTCTGTTTATACACAAACCGTTACGGGAGATAATCCTAAACGTCTTAAAAGGGCATTTGATCAAGCTTATGAACGAGGTGTTGATCTTATTATTGCCACAGGTGGGCTTGGCCCTACAGAAGATGACCTTACAAAAGAGGTTGCAGCAGAATATTTTGAACTGCCACTAAAGCTTCATGATCCAACTTGGGAAAGCATCTTAAACATATTTGCAGCATTGCACCCTAATCAAAAAGTAACCCCCAATAATAAAAAACAGGCTATGGTTCCAGAAGGATGTCATATTTTTCATAATTATAATGGCACAGCCCCCGGTATTTATATAGAATCGCAAATAAAATCTAAGGGCGATGTGAGAAAAAAAATGATTCTACTCCCAGGTCCTCCAAGTGAAATGGAACCTATGTTTTTAAAGCAAGTTACTCCTTTTTTGGGACAACAATCTCAAAAAGTGCTAGTTTCAAAAGTGCTTAAAATATCAAGTATTGGAGAAAGTATGGTAGAGCATCGCATTAAATCCCTGATAGATCAACAAGATAATCCAACCATAGCACCCTATGCCAGGATGGGGGAGGTATGGCTCCGAATAACAGCTTCTGCGGAAAAAGAAGAAGAGGCTCAGGATATGATAGTACCTGTATCACAAAAATTACATGATATTTTAGGCAATGCTATATTTGGAGAAGATGAGGACACATTAGAAGGTTCAATTGCATCCTTACTAAACAGCAAAGGGATGACATTAGCTTGTGCAGAATCCTGTACCGGCGGAATGGTAATATCAAAAATGACCAATCATCCCGGAGTATCAGATGTATTGTTAGAAGGAGCAGTGACCTATTCTAATGAAGCTAAGGTAAACCGATTGGGTGTTGAAGAGGATTTAATTAAACACTATGGAGCAGTCAGTGAAGAAGTAGCAGAAGCTATGGCAGTAGGTGTAGCAAAAAAATCTGGTGCAAAAGTAGGCTTGTCTACAACAGGCATAGCAGGGCCGGGTGGTGCTACTGAGGGCAAACCTGTGGGACTGGTGTATATTGGCCTATATTTGGAAAATCCAGACAATGCACAACAACCCATCTGTAAAATAAAAAAATTGACGTTAAACGGAGATCGTGCAAAAATACGTACTAGGACCACTATGGTTGCTTTAGATTTTTTGAGACTTACACTATTAGAGTTAGAGGAGTAAAGTCATGGCTAAAAAGGAAATTAAAAAAAAGTCAACAAATGATGGTGCACTTTCCAGAGAAGAAGCCCTTCAAAATGCATTAGCTCAAATTGAAAAAGATCACGGTAAAGGTGCTGTGATGAAAATGGGCGAAAAAATGACAAACCTAAATATACCTGTTGTATCAACAGGCATAATTAGTATTGACGCCGCTTTGGGTGTAGGTGGTGTTCCAAGAGGGCGCATTATTGAGGTTTACGGGCCGGAATCTTCCGGTAAAACGACATTAGCATTACACATTGTATCAGAAATACAAAAAATGGGGGGAGTAGCAGGATATGTAGATGCAGAACATGCCTTGGATCCTTCTTACGCTAAAAAATTGGGTGTTAACATTGATGAATTGTACATATCACAGCCGGACAACGGAGAGCAAGCATTAGAGATATGTGAATCTATGGTGCGCTCCTTTGCTATTGATATTGTGGTAGTAGATTCTGTGGCAGCGTTAGTACCTAAAGCAGAAATTGACGGCGATATGGGGCAAAGTCATGTAGGCGTACAAGCTCGTCTTATGTCTCAAGCTTTACGTAAGTTGACAGGTGTTTCTGCACGCTCTAACTGTATAGTTATCTTTATTAATCAATTGCGTGATAAAATTGGGGTAACATATGGCAGTTCTGAAACTACAACAGGAGGACGTGCATTAAAATTTTATGCATCAGTCCGCATAGATATTCGTAAAGCAGAACCTATAAAAGTTGCAGAAGTTTTAGTAGGTAATCGTACTAAAATTAAAATTACTAAAAACAAGGTGGCACCTCCTTTTAAAAATTGTGAAGTAGATGTTATGTATGGTGAAGGAATATCAAAGTATGGAGATATGCTTGACTTAGGAAGCCAACTTGATATTGTCAAAAAAAGTGGTTCTTGGTTCTCTTATGGAGATATTCGACTTGGGCAAGGCCGCGAAAATGCAAAAAATTATATTAAAGAGCATCCAGATTTAGCTATTGAAATAGAAAATGCAGCACGAAAGCACTTTGGAATGAAGGAACTTGAGGCACTGGCTCTTCCGGAAAATAACATTCCGTTAATTACAGATCTGGATACAGATTTAGATAATGATATGATGGAAGATGACGACTCCATGGATATAGAACTTATTGACGATGATCTACTGCTTGATGATTCCGCAGTATTAATGGAAAGCTAGGGGGTAATAATTTTGCGACGCAGAAATCATGGATATGGTGATATTAAATTATTTACTTGTAATGCAAATCCTTTTTTGGGTAATGCTATAGCCGATTTTTTAAATAATCCATTAGGAGACTCTACTGTAGGAAAATTTTCTGATGGAGAAATATCTGTACGTTTTGATGAAACTGTGAGAGGTTTGGACGTTTTTGTTGTTCAACCCACGTCGTATCCGGTTAATGACAATCTTATGGAACTGCTTATTATGACAGATGCTTTACGTCGAGCATCTGCCGGACGTATAACAGCAGTAATGCCGTACTTTGGATACGCACGGCAAGATCGCAAAGATCGTTCTCATGCACCAATAAGTGCAAAGCTTGTAGCTAATCTACTTTCAGCAGCAGGAATTGATAGAATTCTTGCGATGGATCTACACTGTCCACAGATACAGGGCTTTTTTGATGTACCTGTAGATCATTTGAGAGGTACTAATATATTTGCCAAATATTACTGTGATCATTTGGCTCATCTTGGGGAATTTGTAGTTGTATCACCTGATTTAGGCTCAGTATCTCGTGTGCGTGCTTTTGCAGAAAAAATTGACCTTCCCTTAGCTATTGTGGATAAACGCCGTCCAAAAGCAGATGTATCTGAAATTACAAATATTATTGGTGGCGAAGAAATTAAAGGAAAAAATGCAATATTACTGGATGACATAATTGCCACGGGTGGTTCTCTCTTAAATGCAGCACAAGCTATTAAAGATTTGGGTGCAACAGCAGTATACGCATGTGTCACTCATCCTGTCCTATCCGGAGATGCAAAAGATAAAATCGAATCATCTGTTCTGGACAAGCTTCTTGTACTAGATACTATTTATGTACCCCAAGAGAAAAGATCAGTGAATATGGAGATACTTTCAGTGGCAGAATATTTTGCAAAAGCAATCACCTGCATTCATGAGGGCAAAGCTATTTCATCTTTGTTTGATGATGAGGCTTGAATACTAAATGCATATTATAGTAGGTTTGGGTAATCCTGAAGGTCAGTATAAAGGCACACGCCATAATATAGGTTTTGAAACCATAAATAAATTAGCCTACGATCACCGTATATCTGTAACCAAAAATAAACATCAAGGACTGATTGGCACCGGTACCATAGCAGGGATACCTGTAGTTATGGTAAAACCTCTGACCTATATGAATCGTAGTGGCGAATGTATACAAACAGTCTTGAATTTTTACAAACTAGAGCCAACTGACTTAATTGTTATATATGATGATACAAGCCTAACACTAGGAGATATTCGAGTACGAGAACAAGGAAGTGCCGGCGGCCATAATGGCATGAAGGATATTATTGCAAAATTAGATACAAATGTTTTTGTACGAGTGCGTGTAGGCATAAATGAAAAGCCTGATGGCTGGGTTTTGGCAGATTATGTCTTGAGTCGATTTTATAAAGCGGAACATGCAGCTATGATAGAAGGTGTAACAAAAGCCGGTGATGCTGTTATTAAAATTATAAGTGACGGCGCATCAGTAGCAATGAACCATTTCAATAAAAAAGCAAAGGAGCCAATACTATGATTAGAAGTATTTTAGGTATGGCAGTATCTGCATTATTGACTGTGCCCGGTGCTAATGTCACTCCTCAAGAGATAGTACCGGTTATGAATCCTAATGTAGTGTCCCCTGTAGCGCGAGTGGCCGAGGTTCTCCCTAATCCTAAAGAAAATAGAGAAATGCGAGGTGTGTGGGTAACTACAGTAATCAATTTAGACTTTCCAAGTCGACCCGGCCTTCCTAATAGTGAAATCAAGCGCGAGATAGATTACATAGTTGAACATACGCGCTCATTAGGACTTAATGCAATATTCTTGCAGGTACGTCCTGCCGGAGACGCAATCTATCCGTCTGCAATATTTCCATGGTCTAAATATCTAACAGGAGAACAAGGTTTGGCTCCAATAGATGACTTTGACCCTCTTGCATATTGGATAGATAGATCTCATGCTAATGGAATAGAACTTCATGCATGGATCAACCCCTATCGTGTAACACATGGCACCTCAAGGATATTGGATGTAAATTTGTTGCATTATACCAATCCAGCCAGGCGACGCCCGGATATAGTTGTGCCTCATGGAAATGCTTTATATCTGGATCCCGGATTTCCGGATGCACGCCGGCTAATAATTGATGGGGTTGTAGAACTTTTAAATAATTACAATTTAGATGGTATTCACTTTGATGATTATTTTTACCCTGCCAGAGATTTTAATGATTCTACATCCTTTGCTTTGTATGGCTTGGGTATGGATAGACATCAATGGCGAGTTAATAATGTAAACTCTTTGGTTTATGGGGTACAGCAAGCTATCAATGAGATTAACCCAAATGTTAGGTTTGGTATATCTCCTACAGGGATATGGGCCAATGTGGGATCTCATCCATTAGGAAGTGCTACTAGAGGATACCAGCATTACATTGAAATTTCTGCCGATTCTCGTCGGTGGATTCAAGAAGGTTGGATAGATTATATTATCCCACAAATATACTGGCATATTGGCTTTGACATTGCCGATTATGAGATTTTGCTGCGTTGGTGGGAAGATGCAGTAAGAGGTACAGATGTAAACTTATATATTGGTCATGCTGCTTGGAGAGAGTATGAAGGTCAAGCTAACTTTGGTGGTGAGATGTTACGGCAATTGGAAATGAATGCGACTTCTGATGTAGTTAAAGGTAGTGTATTTTTCCGTTGGGCGCATTTGCGTGGTGGAGTAGGTGACACTTTGCGTACTTGGTATACAGGC
>WQVX01000002.1 GCA_009785615.1 Defluviitaleaceae bacterium
AATCTTTTCGTCTTGAGCCTGCTATGTAACATGAAGTACATGAGTGGAAAAAGTAGTAAAGCATTTATTAGTTTTTAAGCACGGTATACAGAAACACGGTATATGAACTACAGTATTACGGTATTACATGAAACGGTCATGCGACTCCCCAAACGCATAGCTTTTCATAAACCCTTCTCAAAGAGGTAAGTACTAAAACATTAGCATTAAGCACACGGCAGTATCCGGCAGGCTCAAGGCTGAAGAGGTTTAACCCCGTATGTTAACATGTAAGGAGTTAAGAATGTAAGGAGTTAAGCATGAGAAGTGACAACGAACTAAATGAGATGATAGGCAACAATGTTTACAAATTGCGTATTTCACACGATCTAAGCGTTAAAGAATTAGCAAATCTGATAGATTATGCTGACTCATCTTTACATTTAATTGAAACAGGAGTAAGAGGCACATCAGCATGTACTTTGGTAAAAATCGCTGATGCTCTTGGCGTAACATTAGACCAACTTGTGAATAAATCTATAGATGAGGCTTCGTCAGAAGATCAGATTAAGCTCAATAAAATATTCGCAATATGCAGGAGTATACCCGCTAAAGAGTTGAATTTAGTAATTCAAATTTTGACATCAGTCCATAGGCATTCAGATGATTAAAATCCTTCAAAAAAGACCTCTTGCGTAACCGGGCAGTGCCGGATTCGCAAGGGGTCTTTTTTTAGTGACAGCTTATTGATCGCGAAGCAACGAGCCGTTAGGCAAGCTTTCTGCGAGATAGTTCTTATAGTTTAAAAAATGCAACTAGCTGCTGAAGCATTTCTGATTGTGAATTAAGTTCTTCTGCCGTAGCCGCGGCTTCGTGGGCAAATCGTGAATTATTTTGCACCGTAGTAGCAGTTAGCAGCAAGGTTTCACTTATTTGAGTAATCATATCAGATTGTTCTTTAGCGGCGTTTGTGATGTTATTGATAAGGGTAAGCACTTCGGTAGAGCTTATCACAATACCACTTAACGATTCTGATGTAGTTTGGGCAACAGTAGAACCGGCTTCCACCCTCGCTATAGAATCTTCAATAAGTCGTGTAGTGTCTGTTGCAGATTCTTTGCTTCGGTTTGCAAGGCTACGCACCTCGTCGGCAACAACGCTAAACCCTCTACCATGTTCACCGGCGCGCGCCGCTTCAACAGATGCATTCAATGATAGCAAATTTGTTTGAAATGCAATGTCTTGGATGGTTTTATTAATCGTAGAAATACTGCTTGACGATTCTTTTATTTTCTTCATTGCATCCAATAATTGCTTCATTGTTTCATTTGCATCTTGAGCGTCAGAAGTGGATCTATGAGAAAGATTGTTGGCCTCGCTTGCGTTATCTGCAAACTCTTTTGTTTGTATCTTAATTAGCTCTACAGAGGTATTTAATTCTTCTAAAGAAGTGGCTTGCGCGGTAGAGCCATCAGCCAATTCCATAGCATTTTCTGTAATCTTATTTGCACCTTCAAATACATACTTGGCAGCCATAGAAATTTCAGACATGGCTTTTCTTAGATTATCCGAAATATTATTAATCGCGTCTTTAATCTCTGCAAAATTCCCTATATAGTTACGTTCTATATTCTTGGTTAAATCTCCGGTGGACATGGCTGTTAAAACTTGTGAAATTTCGGTAACATAACCTGCCAACTTATCAATGGTAGCGTTTACTGCATTTTTTATAAGCAAGAAATCACCTTTATAATCACCGGTGACTTTTTTGCTAAACTCACCTTTTGATAAGTTGCCCATTACATCTCTTATTTCTACAATTGGCGCGTCAACAGCTTCAGCAATATGATTTAATCCATCAGCAAGGCTTTTCCAACCACCTTCATACTTGTTTACATCAAGATGAAATTCTAAGTCACCTTTTTTGCTGGCGGCTTCAATCATTGCATCTACATCAGCATCAATGCTTTTTAGGTTAGAAACCAAGGCATCAACTTTGTCATTTAACACAGCTTTTTTACCGGGCATTCTTTCAAGGCGCAAATCAAAATCACCTTTGCTTATTTTATCCAGCATACCCATTAAAACCATCATATCTTTAACAAAATTATCTGTAAAAACATTGATACCTTCAACCATTTTTCTATAATCACCTTGGTACCTGCGAGCGTTCATCCTGTAATCTATATCACCATTTACGTCAGTTTCGTAGGTAAAATTACCTAAATCGTTCATCATGTTCTTAATAACATCTACAAGGTCATACATATCTTGCGTTAAAATGCCTATTTCATCTCCTGTAGTGTTTGACCTATCTATATTTACATTAAGGTTTCCGTTTGCTACATTTTTTACTAAAGAAACCAGCCTTTCAATAGGCTTGTTGATTGCTTTAGAAATAATTACTGCTGCCACAATACCAATAAGCATACCAATAGCAGTCATCGCTAACATAAGAGCAAGTGTCCCCATGGTTTGCGATTCAAGATCACGGTCTATTGCAGTCATACGATTTTCTACACTGGTAAAGGTCTCATTAAAATATCTGTAAAAACTCTCAACTGTATTCATTGCATCACGTGTAACAAATATAGGAGAAATTGCATCTCCTGCCCTTGCATAGTTCATGGTGCGTGCTATATAAATATCTATATAGCGAAAAACTTCTGTTTGCATACCATCAAGTAACCTTAATTGATCTTGACGCTCTGAAGGAGTTATAACAGTGTCTGTTTGTAAAGAGTGTCGGTAGTCATTAAAAAAAGTTCCCAAATTTACCCGCAATTGCGTAAGATGTTGTTGCTGATTGTCTATACCAATGTTTCTGATTGTTTCATTGGCAGACGGATCAGTGCCGTTTGCAACATTTAAATCAACCTCGCTGGCATACATAGAAGCACGGTTCATTGTGCGTCGGGCATCCATCATTGATACTTCAATGTCACGTAGTAAACTGCGCCTATGAGCCGGATACCTCAGAACCTGAGCATATTGGTTTTGCACTTGCATTATTTGGATTGAGCCAAACACTGCAACAATTGCCATAATAATCAGCAACAGCGCAAAACCCCCAATTAACTTATTTCTGATTGTCATATTCTTAAAAAAATTCATGAGAAATTCCTCCAGTTCTTTAAATAGTGTATTTTAAATTTCTTAGCATAGTAACGAAATGTATCAAAAGTTTGTGAATAATTTAAATGATAGAATCTACCACTTCTTTAACTGTAAAACTATCAAAAGGTTTTCTTATATAGTTAGTAGCCCCCAATTCATAGCCTTTTTCCATATCTTCTTTAGAATCTTTGCCGGTGATTAATATAACAGGTATAGCTTTTAATGTTTCATTAGCCTTTATTGTTTTAAGAACATCATAACCTGATAAATCCGGCATTATCAAATCTAAAATAATTAAATCCGGCATTATCATATTAATTAATTCTAATCCATCAGCACCATTTTTTGCAATTATTGTATCATAATCATCCTTTAGTATATCATTAAGGATAAGCAAATAAGCTTCAGTGTCATCAATCATCAAAACTCGTTTTCTTTCATTCATTTTTGAAATATCGTCATGCATTGTATCATGCCTCCAAAATTGTATTGATCAACGCTACAGCGATATCATACTTTCCGGTCATTTTATTAATTAAAATTTTATTAATAATATCTCCAACATCCTCGTTAAGTAAATATTTTTGCAACTTTTTTGTGCATTCATTTATTGTAGAAATATCAGAATCGGATATCGCTTTTTTTAGCAATTCCAATTCTAATTTAAGCTCATCTGTACATGTATTTTTATTATCAACATCCTTTATTATAACCTGAGAAATATTATCTAAAAGCATTTCCAGTTCAATTAAAAATCTTGGTGTTTCAGTTCGTATAAACGATACATCATCTTGCTCTGCGGCATGTTCCAAGGTTGCTGCAAATTTGGAAAAATTGACCGCCCCAATAGTTGCAGACGCGCCTTTTAATGCGTGAACATGTATTTTATATAGTTCTATGTTTTCTTTTTCAATACACTCTTTTAATTCACCCAATAATTTGAGACCGTCCTTATAGTATACTTCTACAACCTGTAAATAAATATCAAGCCTTCCGCCTGATAAAAAAATACCTCTTTGAACATCTATTCCATTTATTTTAAAATTTGGCTTATCAATAATGACAACATCATTATTTTGCTTTTCCCTTGATATCCATTTTTCAATAATTGCATTTAGTTTGACAGTATCAATAGGTTTAGGTAAAAAGTCGTTAAAACCGTTTCTATAAAACATTTCCCATGTACCATGGGCTGCATTAGCTGTTAATGCAACTATTGGTACATTTTTACAATCTGTTTGACATTTAACCTCAAGTGCTCTAATACATGCAACAGCTTCAACACCATTCATTACAGGCATCATATGATCCATAAAAATTAAATCATAGCGGTTAGATTTAACTGCTTCTATTGCCTCGGCTCCACTTTCGCACAAATCAATATCCATTTCATACGGTTTTAATAGCCCTTTTGCTACCACTAAATTAGCTTTTATATCGTCAACAATTAAAACACGTACCTGAGGAATTACAATTACTGCATAATTCTCATTGTTTGTAGTATGGTGGGGTTGGTTGCTTTCACTATCAACATCATTCAAAATATTAGCGATAGTAAGGCAAAAGAAAGGGTCTGTAATTAATATAAATTTTGTGTTGGCTTGAAAGTTTGGATAAGTTTTTTTGAATTCGTTATGCATTTCATTTGTAATAAAAACGTGTGAATACTCGCTTTCAAGTGCTGTATACAATTCTGAAATTGTCTCAACAATGTCATAATGAACACCAAAGCCATCCATGGCATGGGTGATAGAATTAAGATGAATTTCTCGATGTTCAAAAATAAGCACTTTCTTTTGATCGGGATTATTAATTTCGCATAATCTTTCATATACACGGATGTTTTGAGACAATGTAACAGTAAATATACTGCCCACGCCATACATTGAAGAAAATTCAATTTTTCCGCCCATTAAGTTAACAAAGTTATGGGTAATAAAAAGGCCAAGCCCTGTTCCTTCAATCATTTTATCATCAAACTGAGCAAATTCTTTGTAAAGGTTTTTAAAATCTTCTTCTTTAACCCCTCTGCCGGTATCTTCAACTGTTATAATAAGGTCTAGTGCATTGGAATCAACTTCTCCATCAATTGACAATGAAATAAACCCTTCATCAGTAAATTTTACAGCATTTGATAAAAGATTTAGTATTATTTGGCGTAGCTTTACTACATCTCCAATAAGTATGTTGGGTATTTTACTGTTTGCATATACCAAAAAATCTAAGCCGGCACCTATTTCTACCATTTGCTCTTTGGTGATATCTATTACATCAGTTATTAATGATGAAAGAGTGTATTCGTCCATAAAAAGTTCCGGGTCGTCATTTTTTATATTAGTATAATCTAAAATGTCATTTAATACGTACATTAGCTTTCCGCCGGCTTTTTTTATGCTATAAGTATACTCGCGGATATTGTCCGGCATATCTTCCCGCAGACCAATTTCGGCCATTCCAATTATTGTATTCATGGGAGTTCGTATCTCATGGCTCATTTTAGTTAAAAAATCAATTTTGGCACGGTTTGCTAATTTTGAGGTTTCAATATGAATCTGTTTTGTTAAATCCATAAAAAAGCCTTCAATTAAACAAGGCATACCTTCGTCGTTTGTATCGACTACGAAGCTACGCATCCAAATACGTTTTTCTTTACCTGATTTTGTAGTAATCCTAAATGTTGTTTCTAAAGGAAGCCCTACAGACAAAGTAGACCTATGGAGTGGCTCTAATATTAGCGCATCATCAGGATGTACTATATTAAAGAGTTTTATGTCGCCTTTTACAAGCTCTTCCGGAGTGTATCCAATTAGAACTTTGCTGCCTTTACTGACAAAAGTAAAGGTAAAGTTTGGTGGGTCATTAAGTGCTTGATAAAGCATTCCGGGTAAATTATTTATTATATCAACAGTTTTATTAGTCATATCCACTGCTATGTCTCTCCTTCGTAAGCAGATTTTTAATCGACCTAAACTAACGATAAAATTTTATTGCCAATCTGATCTAAAGGTAATTCATAGTCAACAGCTCCCAATTCTTTTGCAACCTTGGGCATACCATATATGGCACTTGTTTCTTTATCTTGGCCTATGGTTGCAGCTCCATTGTTGCGCATCGTTAACAGGCCCCTTGCACCATCTGCTCCCATCCCTGTTAATAATACACCTATAGCGTCTTTTTGGAGGTTTTTTGCTACAGATTCAAACAATACATCAACAGAAGGTATAACATGATGCACTTTTTCTCCTAAAAAGCAATCAACTGCTAATTTACCATTAAGATTAACAATCTTCATATGCTTTCCGGCAGGCGCAACCAACACCTGCCCCGGCAACAAATAATCTTCCTGTTGTGCTTCTTTTACTGCAATTTTTAGCGACTTATTTAGTCGAGCGGCAAACAATTTTGTAAACCCCGGAGGCATATGGATAACTAAAACTATTGGTGGTACTGTCGTTGGAAATTTAGTCAAAACTTGTTCCAGCGCCTCCACACCACCCGTTGATGCGCCTATAGCAATCACTTTTCGAGTTCCTACAGATAACATGACGGGCATCTCCTCGTAATTATGTAACCGGCATAGTCAAAATGCGATTTGTTTGACATTTTGTTATCCTTGTACTTTTTTACTGTAACATTAATTGTCGAAACATTATATCATATATACCTAAAAGCAAGAATGGCATAAATAGGTTTTTACTTATGACTAAAAAGTATTCGATTAAATTTCTTTTTACTTACCATCATGGCTGATAGAAAAAGGAGCAACAATGCCGTAGCTATAGTACCACCCGGTTGATAGTAAAAATTCCAATATGAATATATTGTAGAGTACATAGCTAATACTATGCCCGCTACAGTAATGGGTAATCCAATAAAGTAGTCGTTAGAATCTTCCAGGTTATGGCGGACCAAGCGATAGGCTCCTGTTGCTATGAATATTAGAGACGATACTACTATAATGGTATTTCCATAAAAAGTAAAATGTTTTATTAAGCAAATTGGTGCTATGCCAAAAGTAATTATATCAGCATAAGAATCCAAGTGCTTCCCCAATTTAGTAGAGGCATCTAATTTACGGGCTGCAAAGCCGTCAAAAAAGTCAGCGATTGCCCCAAGCAGTATCAAACCTGTAACTATAAAAATTTTTTGTGGATGATCTACCCAAATTAAAATTAAAATAGAAACTATACCTAACAACATATTGACCATAGTCAAAATATTTGGGATAGATTTAATTAATTTGCCCTTGATCATGGGACAATCCTCCTTTACAAAGTTTATAGTAAATTTTATAAAAAGCAATAAAAATAATACTTAACAGCATCACAAGCCAAAATGTAATAAACCGAAATAATAATGTTATTACAGCGGCACAACTTATTGGAAGCCCCACTGCTGTAAACAAGCCAACCATAGTGCCTTCAAATCCACCCAATCCGCCCGGAAAGATAGGAAGCATAGCAACCATATATGAAACAAAAGTAATAGCTACAATATAGATTATAGGAACGTTATTAAAAATTTGTATTGCCAGGATATATAGTTTAAAAGGGTAAATTAACCAAATAAGAAAGGACAGTAGCAAGAGAGGAACCCATGCCTTGGTATTTTTACGAATAACAACCACTTGTTCTAATAATGAATGAAAAAAGCGAGGGCTTTTTTTTGTGCTCAAATATGATTTTATTCGATGGGGAATAAAAAAAATGGTAGCAAATATAAGCAAAAATAATAATAGCACACTGTAAATTGAAATTTGTATATGTTCGGATTCAAATAATGACACAGTTCTTATAAGGAAGCCTACCGCAAATAATTGTATAAAAAAGAATGCGCTAAGGCTGAATATTTTTTGTAATACCGGTATGGTACCTGATTGCTCAACAGAACACTTTCCTATGCGGCTAATTTGTATTGTTCGAGTGATCTCGCCGCCAACTTTTACCCCGGGGGTAATAGAATCTACTACTGAACCTAAGCAATTTATATAAAGCATACGATGAAAAGGAATAAACAAGTTAGTAAGCTTTGCAATTTTATACCATTGATAATTTACTAAAAGTTGGGATACAATCTGCAAGCCTATCACTATAGCCACTATTTCTATAGGAATTTGCCTTATGCTATACAACAGATTAGTTTTATCAAGCTGTGACAGCACAACCGGTAACAGCAGAATCATCAATGCTGTTAATAACTTCTTCCTTTTCATATGACTGCTCCTGTTTTATGTATAACATGGTTTTGCCTATGTTACCGGCTTTTTTATGTGAAATAAAAGTGCGACAAGTTTGCAAAGGCTCAGGTAGGCAACTATACATACTTCCAAGATATTTTTTTGGCAAGCGCACAAGAAGTTTGGTTCCCGGTTTAGCATGTTTTTTTACTTTGGAAAACACATAATCCATAGGGCACACTTGCATAGCAAAGTGAATAACAGTGTACTCAGAAAGTAAGAGTGCTGAACTGCCTCCATCCTGCCAATATACATGCATCTGTTCATATAGCCCAAGGTTACGAATAACTTGCCCGGCCTTGGAGACACAATTTTTATTATTATCAATAACAGTAACTTTAGCACCGGTTGCTTGGTGGAGTAAAATGCCGCTAAAAGGGCATATTCCACCACCAATGCAAAGTATATGATCGTTGTTAGTAATGTTTGCTAAGCTAATTTCATTTTGGATTATGTTTTGGTAATATTGAGATCCCAGCCAATAAATAATTTTTGAATGCAATGCCCAATACTCAATTTTTTGTGTGAACTTAGTTATCAATTGCGGCATTTTTGTATCTCCTATTTCATGCAATAAACAACTGCCCAATCCGGTTTATCAAGCCACCAACAAATAAAGCCATAACAATAGTGGAAAGGGTAATGGTTAAAGCAATTTTAATTTTAAATTCTTTAGCAAGGATAGCAAACACAGATAGACAAGGAAGATACAAAAGAGATACAACCCCACCTACAAAGGCTTGTAAAGCTGTTAAGTCTAAAACCAGCAATGGTGCAACAGACATTTCGCGGCGTACAATACCTAAAATTAATGCAATTACTGCTTCGGCAGGAAGGCCAAGCCAATAAGTTACCAGCGGCTGGGCGTATACAGCTATAATATTAAGTAAGCCGGATTCGCTTAATAAAGCGGCGATAATTATAGCTATCATCATGGGCACTTCTGCATCTTTTAAAAAGTGTTTCATTCGGGTTATTAATTTTCTTACAAAGGACTTTGGATTGGGTATTAATAAATTTGGTATTTCAATTACCAAAGGGTCAATTGTTCCTTTTACTAACTTTCCGGCAATTAAAGTTACTGCAACAAACAAGAGAAGAGAAAACAAAATCATAGCCGGAAGCATCCACCATGCGTACCCTGCCAACAGAACAATTAAAGCACCTGATTGAGAAATACATGGCACTGCAAAGCAAATGGCGGCACTAATAACAATGCGTTCTTTGCGAGAGGTAGCGGCACGGCTGCCTATAATAGCAGGAACGGCACATCCATAGCCCATTAGCATATGTATAAGGCTTCCTCCCTGAACGCCAAGCTTTCTCATAATATTATCAAACAACACACTTATTCTGGGCAAAAAGCCCGTATCTTCCAAGAAAGTAAAAACGATATAAAACAACAGTACATAAGGAAAAATGAGTGCCAATATCCATTCAAAACTAATTACAAAAATTCCAAATTCCCCTACTAAAATATTTAAAAACATGCCTTCGGGAAGCAAGGCGGTAAAAAGATTTCGGAAAAATGGCACGATAACCCCATTAACAAGTGGAAGAAAGAAGAGTGCGCGCAAGCCTCTTCCGCCGCCTATTACTACGCCAATAGCTATAGCCATAACCAAAAAGGCGATAGGAATACCGGGCATAGGTTTCATCATGGCTTCTCCAAGGCGATCCATAAAGCTTAGGCGAATATCATTTTTATTGCTTACACGCCTTACAATCTCTTTTGCCTTAACCCATGCGTCGACCGGTTCCTTTTGAGAATTGAAGCGGCATAAAGAACAATTACCACAAGAAATATGTTCGATTTCTTGATTTGTTTCAGGCTTTGCTTCAGTTGGATGAATGCAATCTGTTTTTGGCGTATTCAATACCATTTCCAGTTTTGTTATAAGTTCGTCAAGCCCTTGCCTTTTTGCTGCTACAGTTGGTACAACCGGCGCATCTAGTTCTTGTTCTAATAATTTTGTATTAATGGTTATTCCGTGACGGTCAGCAACATCTAAGAGGTTTAAAGCATATACCAAGGGGATATTGTATTGTTGCAGTTCTAGCCCAAGGCATAGATTGCGCTCCAGATTGGAGGCATCTAACACACAAATAATGGCTTGGGCACCACTTTCCATAAAGCTTGTGGCAACGGCTTCTGCTTCAGATGAAGGCGTTAAAGAATATGTACCCGGTACATCTATCAAGGTGTATTCTTTACCGCCAACAGTAAAGGAGCCTTCCATAAAGGAGACTGTAGAACCTGCATAATTAGAGCTTATTGCATGGATCCCCGTAAGCTCTGTAAAAAAGATGCTTTTCCCCACATTTGGATTGCCCATGAGCAGTATTCGGCTCATTATATAATCTCCCTAATACTTATCTGCTTTGCAATATCTTTGCCCAATGCAATAGAGTAAGCCTCTTCTATACGTAAAAGAACCGGGCCTCCTAAAGAATAACGATTTTGAATTGTAACTTGTGTGCCGGCACGCAGCCCCATATTTTCTAATAGTCTGATATTTGGTATGGAAGTTACTTGAAAGGTTCCTTTAACTTTACCTTCATATAAATTATTTAAGTTTTCTTGCTTGTTTAGCACAAGAATACCCCCTATGCAATTTTATTATTTGAAACTTTATTTCCTTCCATTGCCTTATTATATTTTTGAAATCTGTTAGCTGTGACTAACTTGATATATAGGATAGCATGTGAAGGATAGTAGGTCAATGTTTTTAACTCAAAAATTGTTAAAACTATTTTTTTCGGCATAATTTTTTTGTATTGCAATGCTGTAACTGAGGAAAAAGAAAACATCCAACCGATAACAAAATGAGATCGGTTGGATGTTGTATGCAATGTGAAAATATCTGCATATCGTGATTTTATATCTATATATAGGAATTTTATGTTGATGTTAAGGGGGGATTGTGTTACAATACGCAAATAGAGAGGTGAAGTTTATGGTAATTAGTTATAATCGCTTATGGAAATTGTTAATAGATCGTGGCATAAAAAAATCTCAACTAAAAGAACAAGCAAATATCAGTAGTAACTCACTTGCTAAATTAGGGAAGAACGAACCCGTTTCTTTAAATACGTTGCAGAAAATCTGCGTTTATCTTGGTTGTGATATAGGTGAAATCGTGGAACTAAATGTAAAACTTGCTAATAATGAAGCTATGAAAGGCAGTGAGCAAAGATGAGAGCAGTTTCATTGTTTAGTGGAGCAGGCGGAATGGATATTGGGTTTGTTAAAGCAGGTGTTAATATTGTATGGGCTAATGAACTAGATGTTGATGCTGCACAAACATATCAGAAGAATCATTCTGATATGGTATTACGACAAAGTGATATTAAAATTGCAAAAGAAGAACTAAAATACTTTGAAAAAAATATTATTGATTTGGTTTTTGGTGGCCCACCGTGTCAAGGATTTTCAGTTGCAGGAAAAATGAATCCTAATGATGAACGCAGTCAACTGATTTGGGAATTTTTTGATGTAATTCGTATTTTAAAGCCATCTATGTTTGTTATGGAGAACGTGAAAGCATTAGGCAAACTTACAAAATGGCAATCAACCAGGGAACTGATAATAAAAACTGCTTTTGACATGGGTTATAACTGTTTTTTTAAAGTCCTCAATGCTGCTGATTATGGCGTTCCTCAAAAACGCGAAAGAGTTTTTTTTATAGGTTTTTTGAACACCATTCGTGATACAGAGGTGTTATTTGATAAAGAGATTAGCAAATGTGTTTTACCACGACTAATGTTAAGAGATGTTTTATTAAGCCTCCCTCCGGCAGGATCAAAAGAGAACCCTATCACCTGTACTGCAAAAATCTCTATTGCAACAAACCCTGTTTTGAGAAAATCTCCATATGCAGGAATGCTATTTAATGGCATGGGGCGGCCTTTGGACTTAAATAATCAAGCTAATACCCTTCCCGCTTCAATGGGTGGTAATAAAACCCCTATTTTAGATGAACTTATCCTTAATAATCCGGGAGCAGAAAACTGGATTTTAGAATATCATAAGCATTTAAAAGGCGGTGGTAAACCAATTCCTCATATGAGTGTACCATCTAATATTCGTCGTATTACAACTGTTGAGGCAGCAGCCCTACAGACATTCCCATTAGACTATAATTTTGTTGGCGAGAAATCGTCAGTTTATCGTCAGATTGGCAATGCTGTTCCGTGTAAATTTGCCGAAGCTGTCGCAAAAGCTGTAATAGACACATATAAAAAAACACATCAAAATGTAAAATTGTCGTAAATCTGTTTATACACCAAATTGTTTATGAATTGTATTTCGTATAAACGCCATCGTTTCTTCTTTAAACTTTGTTTCAATCGCTGTTTGTAGTATATACTTTGCATAACGATTAACATCAACGTCTTTAATTAAGCTGAGTAAAGTCAAAGCAAAATAATCAACAGGTACAACATTAACTAAAAAACCACTTGCAACATATTCCTGTATGCAAGGTTGAATCTGATTGTAGTCATAATAAATCTTCCTTCCGATAATAAAGTTCAGTTTAGCCTTTCCGGCAAATAAAACTTTATCAGCAGCATGACGAAGGTCTTGTTCTGTAAATGACTTATGCTTTAGTTCATTACAGATGAAAAGCGAACCACTTTCATATATATCTAAATCACTAATTTCTTTGCTTGAAGCTCCGCTTTGGTTAACCGGATGAACCTCAATTATGTAATCCTTATAGGTATCATGCATATATAGCTTATACAAACCGGCGATGACAAGTGTCAATATCTCTCCCTCAAAATTTTTACATAATAAACAATCTATTAAGTCATACAATTTGGTAGCGTTTGTATCTAACTTTTATATGTCAAAATTTGTAAGATGTTCTTTTTCTGTCTTAATCACAAGTAGTTTTTGAATAGCATACACAAGTCCATTGTATGCTTCCTTAGCATTCTCTATTTTAGGCAAATTATCACAAAGCGCAAATAATATTTGTTGGTCACGCCCTCTACGAACAGCGTTTGTTTTGCTTAATTCAGGAAATCTTGCAGGTTTATTTAAAAACGGTTCATTGGAGCCACCTAAAGCTTTACCTAGTTTTGTCATTTCAAATTTTACTATTGCACCGTGGCAGATGCTTCGTGCATCATATGCCCCGGGAAGGGAAGAGCCGGCTTGTAGTGCAAGTGGATTTATATTGCCATCTGTGGCTTTTGCTGCAAGTGCGGTTACAAGTATATACTTATAAGTTAAATGTGTGTTATCTAAAACAAAATCAATAAGTTCGTGATGGCAACTCTGATGTTTATTGGGCTTTTGAGCATCAGTTAAAGCACGATATAGGGTGTTTTTTACATCATCAAGTTTCATATTCTAAGCCCCCTATGCAATTTTATTATTACCTTTATTATATTTTTGAAATCTGTTAGCTGTGACTAACTTGATATATAGGATAGCATGTGAAGGGATAATAGGTCAATGTTTTTAACTCAAAAATTGTTAAAACTATTTTTTTCGGCATAATTTTTTTTGTATTGCAATGCTATACCTACGGCAAAATACAACATCCAATCGGTAACAAAATGAGACCGGTTGGATGATATAGCACCTCCACTTCGCACTAACGTGCTTCGTGTCGGTGAAGGGGGCCGCAATTTCCGCTTACATCAACACGTAAACGTGTTAATGTCAATCGGAATTGCTATAATGCAATTTGAAAGTAAAAATAAAAGATGGGCCTTTTGGGCAAAAAAAACGTGTTATTATAGTAGTGTAAAAAATTACGGCTACCGAATTGGTGGCCGTTTTTCGTTGGATAAAATCACCTATCCAAATATTTTTTTGGAAGGATTTTATAAATTACAAAGCAGTGGATGCACTGCTTTTTTTAGTTAGGAGGTGACATCATGTTTTTATCTAAAAAGAAGAACATTAAAAAAATGAGGAGGACTATAGGAAAAATCGCTCCTGAGATTCTGTCTGTTTCAGACGAGTTTAAAAGGGTCAAAGAAATGATTGACAATGAAAGGAGTTCAGGGAGTGAGGATGCAGAAATTTTGGTGAAAAGCGTCAAAGAATTTATTGGCATCCTATTTATACAGCAGTATGACGATATTATCAAAATACTTTCGGCACTCTCTAAAATTTCGCCAAAGGAAATGGAGGAAAAAAATATTGGCGAAATTATGGATGTGGTAAATGAAATTTTAGCAGATGAAGCGTTTATACACTTTTTCCCGGATTTAAGTCCAAAAGTGCGGAAACCACAATCTGCTATGTAGTTAAGGTTTGGTGAGGCCGATGGATAGGGTGATTTTGGTCATTCTCCTTAATCTTCATACTTTACAGCAGTACCGTAAACAAAAGCTTGGCCGCTTTCAAATATCCAGCGAACATTGATAATTGCATCAGCACCTAAAGCTGTTGCCTCTACGGTCATTCGTTTTATCGCGCGGTTTCTAATTTTATCTGATATGAAAGTTCCATATAATAATGGAACTCCATCACCGGATACTAAGCCAAGAGGTTTCAGAGTTTTACCGGGTATGTAATCAGTATTAACTAAAAGCATAACATCATTCTCCTTAATCTTCATACTTTACGGCAGTGCCATAAACAAAAACTTGATTGCCATTAAATATCCATCGGATATTGATAATTGCATCAGCACCTAAAGATGTTGCATCTTCTATTATAAGTTTTTTAGCTTTATCTATGGTTTTATCTGCCACAATTGTTCCAAAATTTAACGGAATCTTATATCCAGATACCAAACCAAGATGTTTAAGTACTTTACCCGATATGTGATCAGTATTAACTAAAAGCATATATCATTCTCCTTAATCTTCGTACTTTACAGCAGTGCCGTAAACAAAAGCTTGACCGCTTTCAAATATCCATCGGACATTGATAATTGCATCAGCACCTAAAGCGGTTGCCTCTGCTATCATAAATTTTATGGCACGGCTTCTAATTTTATTTATTACGAAAGTACCATAAAATAATGGAATTCCCTCACCAGATACTAACCCAAGAGGTTTAAGAGTTTTACCAGGTATATGATCAATATTAACTAAAAGCATAACATCATTCTCCTTAATCTTCGTACTTTACGGCAGTGCCATAAACAAAAACTTGATTGCCATTAAATATCCATCGGATGCTGATAATTGCATCAGCACCTAAAGCTGTTGCATCTTCTACTATAAGCTTTTTAGCTTTATCTATAGTTTTGCTTGAAACAATTGTTCCTGGATTAAGTGGAACCTTATAGCAAGATACCAAACCAAGATATTTCAGTGTTTTACCAGGTATGTGTTCAGCAGTAACTAAAAGCATAAAATCATTCTCCTCAATATTAAAACTAAGTTTATATACTAGGTAAAGAGTATCATTATGGTGGATGTAGTGGCAAGGACTATTTTCGACAATGTTTAAGTTGAATGTATGTATGCAATAAAAAATATAAAAGTGAGGTAATATTAATGAATAGTATATTTGATTTTTTTGCTTCTATCGGAACTAAGTCTGATACAGTTCAAAAAGTAGAAAGTATTAGTACTACGATAAACAATGCAGTCGATAGTATTAGTCGTCCAATTACAAAGTTATCTGATGCCATTACAGGTATAACTGAGAGTGTAGATAAACTTGAGAAATCATTAGCTACAATAGCTACGAGTGCTGATGCAGGTGCTTCTTCTTTTGATAAGCTTGCAGTTGGTGTAGCTGCTGCAAATACAACCGCTACTGCATTAGATGCAGCTATTACTGCTAAAAGCACAGGTATTGATATTTCAAATATAACTACAAGAGTAATAGAATCACTAGCTACTATATCTACAGCATTAGATGGTTTCTTTAAAGCCATACAAGCAAAAATGCCAATACTTGGTGTTTTTGCAACAAAAATAGCGGCTGCTACTGGTGCCGTGATAGGATTTGGCAAAGCCTTAATTGCAAACCCAATTGGGATAGCAGTAGCTGCCGTTGCCGGTTTAATAGCCATATTTACGTATTTCTGGAAAACCAATGAGGATTTTCGAGACGGGGTAATAAATGCATGGAACGCAATTAAGGATTTCTTAGAGCCGGTTGTAACAAGCATCAAAAACCTTATCGAAACGGTCTTTGGAGGAATCAGAGATTTTATAGACAGAAATGGGGATGAAATACGAGAGATATTCTCTAAAATATGGGATGGAATCGTAACCTTGGTTGATATTAAACTAGGGCCTTTAATAGAGTGGTTCTCTTCATGGTTAGGAGGGATAGAATCAACTTGTGAAGATCGTTGGAATATAATTAAAAATATTTTTGCAGCGGTATTTGATATAATTAGCGTTCTTTTTGAAAGTTTATTTATAAAGCTACAAGGTATATGGGATCTATTTGCAGGCTTGCTTACTGGTGATATAGATAGAGTTATGTATGCTTTGGGTGACATACTTCGTTCTCATTTATACAGAATATTTGCCATTATAGGGATTCTTGTTGAGCTTGGTAAAGACATTATTCAAGGCATGTGGAACGGTATGAAAAAAAGGGGGGCGTTTTTTATTGGATGGATTGTTGGATTCTTTAAGGCTATTATAACCTATGTTAAGCGTGCTTTTGGCATTAACTCTCCCTCCAGAGTCTTTGCTGAAATAGGCACAAACATTATAGAGGGTTTAATTTCAACGCTAAAAAACCTTCCTGACAAAGCTATTGCCGCCATAAGCTCACTTATAGACAAAATCCGCGAATGGGGTGCTCAAATGCTCAGTACTGCCAAGGAGAAAGCACAAAGCTTGGTCAGTAATGTAACAGACATAGCCCAACGTCTACCGCAAAAATTCCGCGATGCCATAAACTCCGCCATTGACAAAATCCGTGAGTGGGGCAGTCAAATGCTCAGTACTGCCAAGGAGAAAGCACAAAGCTTGGTCAGTAATGTAACAGACATAGCCCAACGCCTACCGCAGAAATTTCGAGACTCCATAAACTCCGCTATTGACAAAGTACGCGACTGGGGTAGGGAGTTGATCACAAAAGCTCGCCAAGGCATAGAGGACATGCGAACCGGCATCATCTCGGCCGCTCAGTCAATCCCTAACGATATGTTAAATATAGGCGAAAGCATAGTCCGCGGCGTATGGAATGGTATACAAGGTGCTGTATCATGGTTTACCAACAATGTCACGGGCTTCTTTAGCGATATCGTAGGCAGTGCCAAAAGGACGCTGGGGATAAACTCTCCATCAAAGGTATTCCAAGATATAGGTAATGATATTTGCCGTGGCTTCATAAAGGGCATTGCAGAGATGGATAACGCCGTAAATAAAGCCATGGATGATACCTTTGGCAATCTTGACCGTGATGTTAATGTCCTTGCCTGTACCTCCGCATTTGCAGGAAATTCAAAAATGCAACAATCTCGTAATAAGGAAAGGCAGCCTATAGTAATTAACATACAAAATGAGTGGTACGTAAATGATGAAATAGACATTGACAGTATCAACCGCGCACAGGCTCGAAGGATACACGATACACTTAGAGGAGCCGGATTTGCAGAAATATAAAATATTCAAAAATTGTTAACATCAACTTCACATCACAAAACCATAAAAAAGCGTGAGTTTAACGAATTAATTTGCTTCGTTAAACTCACGCTTTTTTTAATGCAATTACGCTTTAAATCCTCTGCCTTCATCCTCCGGGATATATTCTGACAAACCATCTCTGCCATAGGTAAGCCCCGCAAAAACTTGGGGAGCCTCCTCCGCTAAAGTTTCGGCAATTCTATCATCCGGGGTGTTTTCAATAGCTACCCAGCCTTCAAGCAAGTTTTGAAACATTTCAAGTATTTCCTGCGCACTATCAGCATCACGGGCAAAAAATGCCTTGTTTAACCGCTCATTAGCGTATAAGTACAATTCGTATAACTCTTGAGCGATGGGGTTTTCAAAATCAAGACCGTCTATTAGCTGCATTAATGCATCTTTAGCTTTGTTTATATTATGATCAAATAGTTCGATATTACTGTCCTTCAAAGCGTCTAGTGCCTCAGTAATAAAAGCTACCATCAACTCATTGGTGATGATCACCAGTTGCACCGGCGTAGCCTGCGCTATTCTCAGGATATAATCCTCTTTGTTCACATCATCATCCTTGTACTGTTTTTATTCTCGCGAAAGCAGTAAGCCAATCTCAAAAGCTTGCTACATAATAGTTTACTGGAGTAAAGACAATACCATTTGAGGCCGTTGGTTAGCTTGACCCAAGATAGCTAGTCCGGCTTGGTACATAACATTACGCTTAGAGAACATAGTCATTTCGCGGGCCATATCTGTATCTTGTACACGGCTGCGAGCTTGCGCTGTATTTACTGCGGAATTATCCAAATTGTTAACTGTATGCTCTAAGCGGTTTTGGTAAGCACCCAAACGAGTACGGATTCCTGATACAGTCCGTATAGCATGGTCTGCTTGGTCAATTGCGTGCAACGCGCCTTGTAAGTGCGTAACTTGCATGAGACGAACAAATTGACCGCCTCTGGATTCTGCCAGACCTAAAGTTTCTGCATTCATGCGCGGAATTTGGATACGCATGTTCATATTGTGGTTAGGGCCAATTTGAATACGCAAGCCGCCAAATTCTTCTATCCTTAATTGCATTTGACCGGGCTCATTAATAATCATTTCTACAGTATGGCCTTCCGGAGTTCTGATGGTGACACGATTGCCGTCAGCAGTATATAAAAGTGTGCCGTCGGGGTGTAATACAGGAGCAACTTCACCTGTAGTGTCACTACTCATAAATAGTGGGCTAAGTTGAATATCTTCTCCGGGAATAAAAGCAGCATTCATATCAAATCCAAGCTGTGCCCATAAAACTTCACTGCCGCCTAAATTAATTTCAGGTCTGGAACCATTGATTATGCTTGTAAATCCTGATCCGGCAGCATCAGTAGTTACTCCGGCATGTGGAGCATCTTCCATAACTCTTGCCCAAACATCGTTCAATGAATCGCCTTCATCAACGTGTATCATTACACCATTAATTTTTAATAAACCGGAAGTAGCGGCTGTATCACCGGGCAAGAAACCACCGCCAAACAATTCCGCAGGGGTAGCTTGTTGCATTACGTTAAAGTGAAGGGTACCGGCCTGCATATTTTCAGATATAGCTGTAGCATGAGCCGCCATTCTGTTTAATGCAGCACCGGCACCAACACCGGTCCACACATTAGATACTCTTGCAGCTTCGCCACCAAGCAATTTGATTGTATTAAACTCGGTACGTCTTGACAAAGCAGAAATTTCGTCTGTTAAAGCATCAATTTCATTTTGGATAGCTACGCGATCCTCTGTAACATTGGTATCATTTGCGGCTTGTACTGCAAGCTGGCGCATACGTTGAAGCATTGCATGAACTTCATTTAAAGCACCTTCAGCAGTTTGCACTAAAGATATACCATGGGTAGAGTTATCGCTGGCACGTTCAAGACCAACCAACTGATAGCTTAATTTATTAGCAATAGCCATACCTGCGGCATCTTCTCTGGCACTGTTAATACGTAAGCCGGTAGATAACCTATTCATAGATGCGGCTTTAAGCCTATCGTTGCGTCTTAAATGGATATGTGTAAACAGTGCCGGTACATTATTTGCTATTCTCACTAAAAACATCCCTTTCTTTTATGACCGTATGAAATTTATCAGAATTTTCAGCTTTACGGTCTGCTTCTTCTATATACTGCACGATAGCAGATACCACCGTGTAGAAATCTTTTTGCTCTGTCTTAGCCATAAGCTACACCCTAAATTCGTAATCGGATAAGTCAAGCTGCAAATTTTCTCTGTCTTTTTGGTCTACATCTATAGCAGCTTCTTTTCCTTGAGGAATAAAATGCGTTGTCTCTTTTTTTATTGCCCCGTAAGTAAAGGAGATGTCACCTATTTCGTAACCTGCTTCATGCAACAAAGATGCCAACATATCCAGGCCGGCTTCCAGCTTATCACGGGAAGCAGGGCTAGGGGCTGCAAATTGTAAGTTTACCTTACCATCTTCAATGCTAAAGTAGCTTTGTACATTTCCTAATGCTCCTGTAGTAATGGATAAGAAAGTGCGGGCACTTCCGTCTAAAACAGCCTCTTCGTTTAATGTATACATTTTGAGGGAAGCCAAACGACCGTTAAGCACAAGCGGAATATCCACTGAATCTTCGTTTGCATCTCTTAATGCATATTCTGCCTCTATAAGCCCTTTAGCTTCACGTACTGCCTCAGTAGGCAAGGCATCTTCTAAAGCGTGCCAAATTTTATTAAGCATTTGGCCACGACTTTCTTTGTTCTCGTACATTTCCTGAATGCTTGACGATTCCGCAAAGTCACTCACTTTTACTTCTTCTATCTCATCCAGTAATTTGCTGAGAGATTCAGTAAAGTTGTTTTCAGACATCTTGCGAGCGGCTTTCAAGTTGTTTGGAGTTGGAATTACACCACTGTTTTGCAACATTGAAATTAGGGAAGGGGGTGCCTCCATAAACTGCTGCATTGCTTTAGTCGCCTGCTGCACATCCGGTTGGAAAGAATCACTATACTCAATCCGGTGAAGTTGATCCTCTAATGCTTTATCGGAATTCTTCATCCATTCCTGTAGATTATTTGGCGTAGCACTTTCTACCAAGGCGTCTGTCAATACGTCTGTATAGGACAGAGGGATTGCCGCTTGAGAAATAGCCGCCCTAATACTTTCGCCCGAACGGTTAGCAGATTCCAACAGTCCAAAGTTGTCATCAACAGAAGCATCTAAAGCACCATGAATATGTTTGCCTCGGTCATAAAATTTAGCAGCTTCCATCAATCCACCTAAAGTTAATGGTGTATCTTGTTTTAAAGCAAGACCCAAAGCGGCAGCACCATTTTTTTGAATCAGATTAAACATACGATAAACAGCAATCATCCCGGAACGCTCTTGAGATGTTAAAGATTTGTTCTTGTCCATTTCAAGAATGTACTGTGCAATTTTATCATTACTATCGTAGCCGTTAATTTTTTCGTATTTGCGGACATATGACAGCATTTCGTCTACGTGCATATCAAGAGGCTGTAAACCTTCTTTCAGCATTTGAGCTGCCATCATAGGATTAAGTCTATCTAATACCGCGGATATCTTAGCATCAATAGCTTTAATAGCTTCAATATTAGACATATCCACATCAACTGTATTGCGTGAAAGAATTGTAGCCGCACGGATATTTTCCGCAGTGGCTTCTATTCCCAATTGTTTAAGCAGACCTTCAAATTGGCCTGTAATTTTTGAAAAAGAATCTCCATAACGGGCATTCGGTGTAGTAGCGGAAGATTCATAAGCAAGAGAAGCAAGCGTTGCTTGATGCACTCCGGTCAAAGTAAAGTCTACCTGCTGTGTAAGAATCTTAGCTTGAATATTAGAGCTAATAGCAGAGAAAGTAGGTCTAATATCTTGAATTGCCCTGAAAACATTCTCCATTTTAGCTACATTTTGAATAGTGTCCTCTGCACCTATACCACGCAAATGACGTGCAAAGCTGTCTTTTTCTAAAGCACGCAACTGTTGTACTAATTCCCGGATTGGTTCGGTGTTAATAGATATACCGCTGTTTGTTAGCCTAATAGCAGCTTGGAAAGTCATCTTCCATTGAATTTCTGCAAGCTGACGTTGAGCGGTGATTATTTCTTGTTCCGGAACAGATATTTTAATGTAGGGTTTTTCTTCCAAAGTATAAGCTTTTGCTAAGTGCTGCAAATCCAAAGGCTGATTTGCCTCCATAACCTTTTGAACATCTTGAGGTGTTATAGATGGCAATGCTTTTACTGTATCAAGTGCAACACCCATATCTATAGAGGAAAGCAAAGGAAGTAATTTCATTTGGGCAGGGTCGTTTCCTTGGGAAAGTGCCTCAGCAATTTGAGCAGACAACATTTCTTTAGGAATTGAATCCAGATTTTTAAGGAGTACATAAGCCTCTACATTGTACTTAGTAACAGGTAAGTCATGAGCAACTAAAAAGCGAGCAGCTTCCATATTACGAGGAGTGCTTTCGATTCCTTCACGGTCAAATATTTTGATTATTTGTTCATCTAAATCAAGGTCGGTTGATATCGCTTTTCCGATATTATCGTACCCTGTACTATGGCGGCCGGCATAAACTTGAGCAGGGGTAATGTCCTTGTCAGAGCGTAAGATTTGCACAATGGCATCATCAGAAATTTCACCGGCCAGAAGGCTATCTACTTTATTTAAAGAAGCAGTCTGTTGAGGGTCTTGGCTAGTAGTGTATTCCGGGATTTTTGGTAATGATTCAATTTCTTTTACAATATTACTTAAAGTAAAGAAGCTGATCTTATGTAGATCCAGGCCACTAGTTACTATAGCTGATATAGCAGCCCTGCCGGAGTTATCAGACATCAACCTTTGGCTTCGGCGGATTTGAGACATTGCTCTTGCCGCCTTTACTTGTTGCTCCTTTTGCGCCGTATCTCTATATTCGGCATCCTCACTCTTTTGCTCTAAAGATTTTGCAACCTGCTTAACATCATCAATACCTGCATTTCCACGCTCTACAGCAACTTCAACAGACTTAGAAAATACCTGCTTTAGTGCCAGTCCGCTTTTGTCTTGCTTAACCACTTTAAAGTTTAAAGTGTCTCCCACATCGCCCTTAATAGAATTCCCCGGGACAGAAAATGTAAGATTTTCATCAGTATTTCCCTTAATACGTAAAAATGCTTTGTCACCTTCCCTATGGGTTAGTGTGGCAGAAAAGGTATCTCCATTTGTTAAATTGAAAGAACTCTGTCGTCCTTGTCTATTCAGAATAGAAAAAAGCCCGTTATTTTGTGTGTTAATTTGGCTTCCCGGAATATAAACAAAACCGTTCATATGGCATCTATCTCCCTTTATTGAAACGTGGTTACATTTTTACATAGAAATATTCATTATATTAGATATAATGAATTGGTATAATGAATAGATCATGTAACCCCTTATCTGTATTTCGGCTAAATACAGTGTTACATTAACGGATGGAAAGAAATACTCCTAGGATTTATTCATAAGATAAACGTATTATAACATAGCAAATGAAGCAGAGGGCATTCAGAGTCTTACAAGATCAGTTGGTGAGTCACACTCCCCAACTGAATTTCCTTTTGAAATAGCTCAAGTATAGGGAGTGAAATTTTTCTTACTATATTTAATTTCATTTAAATACTGTATTATATTAACGTATGGAAAGAAATACTCGTGGATTTATTTCAAAAATAATTGTATTATAACGTAGCAAATACGGCAGAGGGCATTCCCGTCAAAATACATGCAGGTGTGCTATAAAAATTGAGTATGGATGATGAATCAATGTTTGTTTCGTAGTAACAAAAAGCATTGATAAAATATTAAATGAAATTTCATTGGAAATATTTTGAAAAAAAATGTATTTCCAATGAATAGATTGTGAAAAAAATCCTCTTGCAATTTTCCTGCTAAACTTGTAGTATGACATAGACATACGGCAGAAGCTTATCGCTTAAATGATTACGAAGTACATAAAAACCTTTGACAAACACCGATAAATCCTTTAGAATGGTTGTGTATGAAAAAAACCGTTGAGCTTTGCCATAAAAAAATTAACCCTAATAGGGGGGAGACGTAAATCATGAGCCTGTTTAGTGAATTAAATGCCCAAGGTAGTGTGCTTCGTGCAGCACTAAGGGGAACGGCAACTCGCAATGAAATAATTGTAAACAACATAGTTAATGCAGATGTACCGGGCTTTAGAGCCAGAGAAGTAGAATTTGAAGAGCATCTTCAAGAAATGATTGGGACATTCCCGCTTAATCGAAGTATTGATTTGGAAAACTTTTCGCCTACAGTACGTTTTAGAAATCCCGGTTTCCACTATCGTACAGACGGAAACAGCGTGGATATAGATGTAGAAATGGTAAGTCTTTATCAAAACTCAATGCGGTTTGACACCATTGTAAGTAGCGTAATGGTAAATTCAGAACGCATGAGAACAGTATTACAAGGTCAATAAAAAAATAAACAAACTTCAAAGCTGAAATAGTATTATTATATTTTACGTGAGCGGATGCAGTTACTCCTAAATTGCTTAACAAAAACTGATGTACATATTAACAAAAATTTGAGAGTGTTGGTATCCACTGACAGACAGGTATCCTCTAGCTGATGTTGGAGGCATTCGTTATGTACACTATAATGCTTAATGTGTGCGTTTTTAAAATTTAGAAAGGAACGAAGTGACATGGCCTTTTTTGATGCAATGAATATTAGTGCGACTGGTCTTACAGCTCAACGTTTGCGTATGGACTTGATTTCAGAAAATATAGCAAATGTTAATACCACTCGTACAATGCAAGGCGGCCCGTTTAGACGTAAAACTGCCTTGTTTCAAGAAATACAAGAAACCCCTTTCGGCATGTTAATGAAAGACACCATGGGGGATGACAATGTTAGGAGACGTGCGCCTTTAGGTATGGGTGTAAGGGTAACTAATGTTGTGCAAGATCTTAATCCCGGCCCTATGGTTTATGACCCTGCCCACCCTGACGCTAATGCTGAAGGCTACGTGGAAATGCCCAACGTCAATATAGTAGAGGAAATGGTTAATATGATTTCGGCTAGTCGTTCTTATGAAGCTAACATCACTGCTATCAACACGTCAAAAGCAATGATGTCAAGGACGTTGGAAATTGCTCGTGGCTAGTATTGGTAAAACAGGTTTTATATTAGGGAGGAAAAAATAATGGATTTAGATTTTAGAGTACCGGCTCTTATACCGAGGCTTGACCCGGATGAAACTCTTGCGAGGCAGTTGCAGGCCACGCATACTTTAGATGACGGAGACCGCAGTGCATTTGATTCTTTTTTAAGTGCCGCTATGGACGTGGTAAATGAAACTAATGTACTACAATTTCAATCTGACGATGCTCAAATGAGATTTGCTACCGGACAAAGTAATGACATGCTTGATGTAATTTTGACACAACAAAGGGCTACTTCAGCACTCAATTTTACTGTGCAAGTTACTAATAGGATCATTGAAGCATATCGAGAAATTATGCGTATGCAGGTTTAATTGGTCTAGTTAAATTACAATAATACATTTCGCTTGTGCGTGGATGAGGTGAGTAGTTAATGTCAGATCGAGTACTAAGAGTCGTTCAACCTGCCAAAGATAGATGGAATGGCCTTGAACGTGCGCAAAAAATTCGGATAATTGCTATAATAGCAATTGTTTTAGTGGCCTTGATTATAGCTGTGTTTTTAACCACTCGTACGGTTTATCGTACGGCTGTAACAGGTATATCCCACGTTGATGCTATGCAAATAGCGTCAATAATGTCTGAACATGGTATCAGTTACCAATTGCGCGAAGGTGCCGGAGCTTCAAGTGTTGCGGTAGATCAAACCAGGTTAAACGATGCCAGATTGTTGATCGAAACAAATGGACTGGTGGCTGATAGAGATTTTACTTATGAAGATGCCTTAAATTTTAGTGGAATTGGCGTAACAGAGACAGTTACTCGTAATAATTTATTAAGGGCCAGACAAAGTGATTTAGAACAAGCATTGGCAAGTATGGATGGTGTTCTTTCTGCTAGAGTAGAACTTAATCTTCCGGATGCAAACCGTTTCTTTGTACAAACAGCAGACAGAGCTACTGCCGGTGTTATAGTACGTACTACACGCCAGCTTTCCAGAAATGAAGGAGCAGCTATAGCTCGCTTTGTTCAACGAAGTGTAATGGGATTAGATCTGGAAAATATCGAAGTAATTGATACAGATTTTAATGTGTTGTTCTCGGGTGATGATGTAGGATCAGAAGATGGAGATTTGACTCTTCAACAAGAAATTGCAGCAAGAGAACGTATTGCGGTGACGGCTCAAGTTAGAGATTTATTTAGTCATTTCTATGATGTGGTTGCTGTAGCCCCAAATTTAGCATTACCACAATTTACTTCTGAATCAGAGACTATTACTTTTGAAGCTCCTATACCGGAAATGGAAGGCGGACTTTTGCGAAATGAACATGCTCATTCAGCAAGTGCGTCAGGAACTTCATCAGCTTTTGAACCGGGAATGGGATCCAACAACCTTGCTATCCCTACATATCCTTGGGGTATGCCATCGGATATGAATGCGCGTCAGCAAGAGCATAACCGTAATTTTGCTTTGAATGAACGCATTGAAAGAACGCGAAGCGTAAACAATAGTTATGAGCGGGAAAACTCCAGCATCACAGTAAACCTTGCGCATTTTGTGTTCTACGATCAAGCGTTGCTTCGTTCAGAACAAAATATTACTGAGTCTGAATGGCAAGAACTTAGAAGAAATACTCGTCACGAACCTAATACTGATGAAGCTCTTATAGCACATTATACAGCTTTAGTTCGCACTGCTACGGGTATTGAAAATGTAACAGTAATGTCTTGGATTGTACCTCAATTTGTTGATTATGTTCCAACTCCGATAAATTATGGTGCCCTTATAATGTATGCCATTTTAGCACTATTGCTGCTTTTCTTGGCTATTGCATTAATCCGTAAGACACAACCGGAAGAAGAGGAAGAAATTGAACCTGAACTTTCTGTAGAGGATTTATTGGTAAGTACTCAAATGGAAGAAGCTTTGGAAGAAGAACAGCTTGAACCTATTGGGTACAACGAAGATTCTGAATGCAAGCAAAAACTGGAAGTGTTTATTGATGATAAACCGGATGCTGCTGCATCATTGTTGCGTCATTGGTTAAATGAGGCAGAAGTTTAAAATGCAGGTAATCAAGTTCCAAAAAAGAGGGGGTAAATAGAGCATGGCTGTTATAGCCGAAAAAGCAAGAATCGAGATGACCGGCCGAGAAAAAGCTGCCATTTTGCTTATCGCCATGGGGCCTGAGAAGTCTGCAAAAATATTCAAACATCTCAAAGAAGAAGAGATAGAGGCCCTTACTTTGGAGATTGCTAATACCTCCACAGTAAAGCCAGAACTTAAAGATGAAATTTTAGAAGAATTTTACCAAATATGTTTGGCTCAACAGTATATCACTGAGGGTGGTATAGGTTATGCCCGTAATATCCTGGAAAAGGCTTTGGGTGAGTCAAAAGCATTTGAAATCATCAGCAAACTTACTGTTTCACTACAAGTGCGTCCTTTTGATTTCATTCGCAGAACGGATGCCGGCCAAATCATCAATTTCATACAAAATGAGCATCCACAAACTATTGCGCTTATATTATCTTACTTGCGTCCTCAGCAAGCCGGTGAAGTTCTTTCTTCTCTCGCTCAAGAAAAACAAGCTGAAGTCGCACGAAGAATTGCTATTATGGATAGGACTTCTCCGGATGTAATCAAAGAAGTTGAAAGAGCTTTAGAAAAGAAATTATCACTTCTTATGATGGATGACTATACCACTGTTGGTGGTGTGGATTCGGTTGTTGAAATTTTGAATGCTGTAGATCGCGGTACAGAACGTTATATCATGGAAACTTTGGATGTGGAAGATGTAGAATTGTCTGAAGAAATCCGTCGTAAAATGTTCGTATTTGAAGATATTCTTATGCTTAGTAATAGAGATGTACAACAAGTGTTGCGTGAAGTGGATTCCAAAGAACTCAGTATTGCTCTTAAAGGTTGTAGTGAGGACTTGCAAAATCATATCTTTGCAAACATGTCCAAACGCTTAGCTGCTATGACAAAAGAAGATATGGATTATATGGGTCCTGTGCGTCGTACAGATGTAGAAGAATCCCAGCAGAAAATAGTAAATATTGTCCGCAGATTGCAGGATTCCGGCGAGATCATCGTTGCTCGTGGCGGAGGAGATGAGATTATTGCCTAGAGTTTTAAAGGCAGCCACTGTATATGTTGACCAAGAAAATAAGGTGCAGATCAAAAATGCGGTTATAAAACCGAAACTTCCGGAAGTCATAGAAGAAATGTTGCCGGAAGTTTCAGATGTTGCACCGGAAGAACAAGCTCAAGATATTGTTCAGCAGGCTCATGATGATGCTGCTTTTATATTGGGTCAGGCTGAAAAAGAATATGAAGAGTTAATTACAAAAGGGCAAAAAGAAGTAGAAAATTTAATAGTAGAAGCTCAATCTCGCATGGAAGAAGAAGGTCGTCGTATCCGAGAAGAATGCAAGATTGAAGGTTATCAAGAAGGAATTGATTCAGCTCTTGAAGAGGCTACTGCCATAAGAACTGAAGCTAAAACTCTTCTTGCTGATACTGTTAAAACATGTGATCAAACTCGTCTTGATATTGAGCCTGATGTAGTAAATTTGATAATTAATATAGTAGAAAAACTTTTAGCCAATGCAGTAAACATCAACCCTTCAGTGGTGGTTGCTTTAATACGTGCAGGATTTGACAGCACTACTTTGTCAGGTCAAGTTGTTGTAAGGGTTTCTGATAATGACTATGTTTCGGTGATGGAGTATAAAGAAGAGCTTACAGCTGTTGCCAAAGGTGCTGCAAATGTCGAAATTGTAAGAGATGTGTCTCTGAAATCTACAGAGTGTATTATTGATACTCCTTATGGAGGAATAGATGTAAGCTTAACGCCACAGTTTGAAAGCTTGAGGGAAAATCTAATTTATTTATTGGAGCACTAAGCATGATGACAATAGATTTAACCAGGTACCAGACTGTTTTGGAAAAAAACTATATTAAAAAATTAGGTAGAGTGTCTCAAGTAGTTGGACTTACCATTGAGTCTACAGGGCCTGATGTAAATATAGGGCAAACTTGCCGTATTAAATCTCCTCGCAGTAATGAAGAATTGTTAGCAGAGGTAGTGGGGTTTAAAGGCAACCATATTTTGCTTATGCCTTTAGGAAATATGGGAGGCATAGGGCCGGGCAGCATAGTAGAGGCATTAGATAAACCCATTACTGTAAAAGTATCAGAAAGTTTGCTTGGGCGTGTGTTAGATGGCCTTGGTATGCCTATGGATGGCAAGGGGGATATTGTAGATGGTGAGGAGTTTTATACTTCTAATACACCTCCTAATCCTTTAGTGCGCAATCGAATAAAAGAATCACTTCCTCTTGGTGTAAAGGCTATTGACGGACTTCTTACCATAGGAAAAGGGCAACGTATTGGTATATTTGCAGGTAGTGGTGTGGGCAAAAGTACTCTTATGGGTATGATTGCTCGTAATACTCAAGCTGATATTAATGTAATTGCTCTTATAGGTGAGCGTGGGCGTGAAGTTAGAGAATTTATTGAGAAAGACTTAGGGGAAGAAGGTCTTAAACGTTCTGTGTTGGTTATATCTACATCAGATAAGCCGGCTTTGGTTAGACTGAAAGCAGCAGAGGTTGCCACGAGTATAGCTGAATACTTTAGAGAACAAGGCAAAGATGTAATGCTTCTTATGGATTCTTTGACACGTTTTGCTATGGCTCAGCGAGAAGTCGGCCTTGCTGCCGGAGAACCTCCGGTGTCTCGTGGATATACACCGTCAGTGTTTGCAGTTATGCCAAAATTGTTGGAACGGGCAGGAAATTCTGAAAAAGGAAGTATTACTGGCTTGTATACAGTTTTGGTTGATGGTGACGACTTGACAGAACCTGTAACAGATACAGCCAGGGGCATACTGGATGGACATATTGTTCTTTCTCGTAAAATAGCTAACCGTAACCATTATCCGGCTATAGATGTGCTTGCTAGTGTTTCGCGTGTTATGACGGATGTGGTGAGTAAAGAGCATAAGGTTTTAGCTAATGAAATGAAGAAGCATATGGCGGTCTATGCCAACTCTGAAGATTTAATCAACATTGGTGCATATGTTGTTGGTAGTAATACAGAAATAGATATGGCTATATCAAAACATGATTCTATCAACGATTTTTTAACTCAGGTTGTAGATGAAAAAGTATTGTTTGAAGATTCTTTAACTGTTATGAAGAGTATCGTAAATACGCAAGGTGAGATCTGATGGCCAAATTTGTATTTCGTTTGCAGAGTTACCTGGGTGTTAAGGAACAGCTTGAAGAACAGAAAAAAAATGAATATGGTGAAGCTATACGTCGTCTTGAAGAAGAAAAGAAAAAAAAGCATCTTTTAGAGCAGGAATTAGAAGAAAATGTGTTTCTTTTCAAAAGAACGTTGGCTACTTCTATTGTGCCGGCGGATATTCGTCGGTACAATAACAGGATAGAGATTGTTAAGGTTTGGATTACAGAGCAAGAAGAGCGTATCAAGATTGCCACTCAATATGTAGAAGAAAAGCGACTTGAATTAGTAGAAGCTATGAAGGAACGTAAGGCTTTAGAAACAGTTAAAGAACGTAACTATGAAGAATATTTAATAGATGAAAAACGTGCTGAACAATCAGTGGTAGATGGTATAGTAAGCTATAAATATGCTGAAAAGATTAGCGGATAATTATTTTTGTATTAAAGATTAGGAGGCAGGATATGGCTTCAAAAACGAGAAGACCGGGTCAAAGTTCAGGTGCATCGAATGATTGGCGGGATCCGGGAGCAGACAGTCCTGATGGAGGCGTACCTGTTATTCCTTTACTTATAGGATTTGTGCTGATAGTTGCTTTAGTTGCGATATTAGTATTTAATGTATTCAACATTAGGGACGGTATTTTGTTGCCACCTTTCCAAGGAATACCTCTAGTAGGTAACATAGCGACGGGTGGAGATGCTTACATAACAGTTGATGGAGATGTAGTAATAGCGGCAGATTCTACGATAGCAGAGGTTATGGCAGAAGTAGAAGCCTTACGTGCTCAACTTAATACTGCTACGGCTCTTAATACTCAATATGAAGAGACTATTCGAGCAATGTCAATATATAGAGATTTTATTACAACTTATAGAACAGATCGGTTTAGACTTGATCAAGCAATAGCTTCTGGTGATCCTGTTGAATTTTCTTTATGGTATGAAAATATGGAACCGGGAAATGCAGCGTATTTATATCAACAAATACAAATAGTGCAGCGAGTAGATAGAGAATTCAGACGTTTTGCTAATACCTATTCACAGATGAACCCGGAAGATGTGGCACCGGTATTTACTGTGCTTTTAAACAATAATCCGGATTTACTTATAAGAATACTACAGACTTTTAATAATGCCCAACAGGCAGGGATTTTTGCTGAAATGCAATATGTAGATGTAGCTCGTATCACTATGTTATTGGAACCGGATGCAGATGTCACCGGGATATTACCAAATGTTGTGCAGTTAGATAACTTGAATCTTCCAACAACTAACATCACACCTGAAGAAACTCAAGCAGAGGCATCATGATAAAAGTTTATTGATTTTAATTTTAATATAATCGCATCCTGTTCCATTATGGATGTGTTTATATATTTGCAATGTCATCAAATTTAAATTTAGGAGGTGATATGTATGATTAACGATATAGCAAATCATGAAATGGGTTTGGCATCTTCGTTTTTTAAAGTACCGAATGTTGAAAAAGGGAATGCATCTGGTCAAAGTTTTGGTCAGTTAATGTCAGACATGGATGTACGAGAAACTACACCCGTCCAAAGAGAACGCAATAATTCTGATCGCAACAACAGAATGAATGAGCGTGATAATGATAGAACTCGTGAAGCATCTCGGCGGATAGAGTCTGGAGGAAACGCTCAGAGGGAATCTCGAGATAATCAGACAGTTGCTGATGTTAAAAACGAGGAAATTTCTGAAGTTATTGTAAATACTGATGGGAATTCTTTAGTTACTTGTGAGGAAAATTTTGATGAAATAGCAGAAATCATTGTTGATGAAATAGCAACAATGTCATATGTTCCCCAAGAAGTAGTGTTAGAATACCTTCATGTGTTGGAGATGAACCCGGAAGATATTGCCGAACCCCAAAATGCGAATAAATTTTTGCAGAGTATGTTAAAGGTAGAATCACCTGTAGAATTGCTGGTCATACCGGAATATCCGGAGGCTCTTAAAGAAATTGTGGAAACAGTAAAAGATCTTCTCGAAAATGGTGAAATGACCAAAACTGCAAAGCCTAATCTTGACAAATTGTTTGGGCTGAAAGTTGAAGTGGACGATCAAAATCAATTAGTGGTTTCTTTGGTGGATGAAAAGTCAGAAATGGAAAACTTACCAAAGGATATGTTTTCTCAATTGACAGAAGAAGATGATCAATCGGAGAATTTTAGAAACAATACAACTACCACTACTACAGTGCGCACTGGCAATACATCTTATGATGAGGCAGAACCTGTTTTCCAAGAATCAAGTGAGTTTATTAAGCCGGATACGCAAAGTGTGAATTTGGAACCACAAATCAATCCGGCAGTACTTGCAGCACAACAAGCAACAGTTCAAGCGACAATACAACAAACAATTCCAACTAGGGTTGATCCTGCACAGGTTATGGAACAAATTTTATCCCGAGTTAAGACAGTATCAGTTGAAAACTTTGCTGAACTACGTATTAACTTGCGCCCGGAGCATTTGGGTGATGTATCTTTGCGGATAGCTACTCAAAATGGTACAGTAGCAGCTTTGTTTGTAGCTGAAAATCAGCGGATAAAAGAAATTATTGAATCTCAATTTAACCAATTAAAGGCTGTTTTAGCAGAGCAAGGAATAGAAGTCTCTGAATTATTTGTTTCTGTAAATAGCGAAGATTCTGAAAGGCAAATGAATGAGTTTCTTAAAGCTCAACAAGAAGCCTTGAGACGCTTGCAACGAGCAGCAGGATTAGTTGAAAGTGTTGAAGAAGAAACCCCTACAGAGACTACTATATTAATGGATAATACAGTGGACTTCTCTGCATAAAAACCATAAAGGAGGTAATTTATGTCTGGACCAGCTTTGTGGACACAGATACCGGTTGATGTAGAAACTGGTAATGTTAATACAGGTTCTAATGCAGTTAGTCGGCCACCGGCAAGAAGCACAGGGGAACTTGATAGGGATGCATTTTTGATGTTGCTAGTCACTCAAATGCAACACCAAGATCCTCTTAACCCTATGGACGATCGTGACTTTTTGGCTCAAATGGCTCAATTTGCTGCATTAGAACAACAGCAACATATGACACGTTCTATGGAGTTGCAACAAGCCTATTCTATGATTGGAAAAAATGCACAGGCTAATTTTTTCTGTGAATCAACAGAGCAACTTATGCAGGCTGATGGCCCTGTAGTTCATGTCAGGCGAGCAGGCAGTCAGGTATTATTAGGCGTAGTAACAGAAGCTCCCAGACTCAACGAGTATGGTCAAATGATCAGAAATGAAGCTGGAGATATATTGACTGAAGTAAGGGTTGTAGAAGTGCCAATTGATAGTGTTACTCTTGTTGAAGATGAGCACATGATGCATTTGCAGTTGCAAGGAATTTTGAATGGTGTGGCTAATACACGAGATATTAATTTAATTGGTCGCCATATTCAAGCTTTTACTTTTGATGAACGAGGCGAGCCAAACGGTTTCATTGAAGGAGAAGTGGAATTTGTTCGTTTCCTAGGCCAAAGGTCAGTGCTTTTGGTAAATGGCAGAGAAGTGTTTGATGATGAAATACTTTCTATATCTGATGGACCTTTAGTGATGGGTCAGCAAATAAGAGGCAGATGCTGGGCACCGGGCGGCACAGGCGGATTTGTTGATGTAGAAGGTGAAATTCGTGGTATAAATGTGTCTAACGGTCGTGCATATGTAGATGTAGGCGGTACTAATTTGCGTCTTAATCGAGTAGACCATCTTATAACCGGTTTGCAGTTTGTGGATAGATTGGTTCACCATCCAACCGATATTTCAGGCACTGTTGATGCTTTAAGTGTTAGAAATGGTTATGTTTATATCTATATTGATGGCACGCGCAGAGATCTTATGGAGTATTTAGAAGGTGGCGGCAGACAGGTTCCAAACTTACCATCAAACCCACCTGCAACTTCTCCGGATGATTCAGATGACTAAACAATAATTGAAGCAGAATGAGTATGTGATGATAACGATAAAGATCAGGTGATGACCATGGATGGACTCACGGGCAATTTAAATGTGCGAGAGACCCGGATTAAAACAGTTGATATTCCTATACAAAACGATCGCCATTTTGCAGGTGATTTTAGAAAGGTATTGGATGATGCTTTACATAAGCAAGAATCAGTACATTTTTCTAAACATGCAAACATGCGATTAATCGATAGGCAAATCACTTTAACCGGCGAGCAAATGAACCGTGTAGAAGCTGGGTTAAGTAGGGCTAATGCAAAAGGAATCAGAGATTCTTTGGTATTGGTTGATGATATTGCGCTTGTAGTAAATGTAAAAAGCAAGACTGTAATTACCGCTTTAGGGCAAGGACAAGAAAATGTATTTAGTAATATTGATGGAGCTGTGATTGTATAGCTGGACTTTATTTAAAGAAGCTGTCGGGCATCTGAATGACAGAAGATGCCCACATAGCTCCCAACGAAGGAGCAACTCATTATGATGCGATCACTCTTTTCCGGGGTTTCCGGATTGCGTGTACATCAAACACGCATGGATGTAATTGGTAACAATATAGCTAATGTTAATACTGTAGGGTTTAAGGCATCTCGTATGACTTTCGCTGATGCTATGTCTCAGAGGATATCGGGAGCAACTTCCGATAACGAAGATACAGGACGGGCAGGGCGTAACCCTATGCAAATTGGCTTGGGTGTAAATGTTGGTAGTATTGACAGCATAATGACTCAAGGAGCTGCTCAGCGCACTGATAGATCATTGGATCTTACCATACAAGGTCAAGGTTTCTTTGTGGTGTCTGATGAATCGGGAACATTCTTTACTCGTGCAGGTAATGTGGATTGGAATGGTAATCGCTTTTCCATCAATGGAATGCAGTTGATGGGCTGGAATGCTATAGAAGATCCAAGACGTCCCGGCAGTTATATTATTGAGCAAGGATCGGTACAACCTTTAGAAACACCGCCGGAAGTTCATTTCATGAATCCAAGTCCTACCACTTTAATTGACGCTATGGGTAATCTCAATGTTGAAGATTTGGTTGATGGAAGTCTTATACGTTCAATAGAATTTTTTGATAGTATTGGTAATAGATATACAGCCGATGTGCGTTTTACCTGGAATCCTCCGGCAAATCATCCAAGAGCGGAATACTATGGAACTCCTGGAGTTTATTCTGACAACACTATAAGTCTTTGGGATTTTCAATTTTTACCTGCAACTGCCGGGACTGGAGATCTTTCTGGTCAAACTGAAGTTATGATTTTCCCTAATGGTGACAGAGATAGAGGCATTATGGTTGGTATGCAGTTTGGTTGGCCGCCTGATGCTACAGTCAATCCGGCAGATAATGTACTAAGAGGCACTGGTGGCAGAATAGGTTTTAGACCTGAAAGTGGTTTGGTAGGAATGTTTGAATTGTTAGGAGCCACTGGGCAAGGTTCAAACCAAGGGCTTACCAGACCGGAATTTGGTTTATTCTTTACTGTGCCGGCATTAGCACCTCCTTCTGTAGTGGGGGTACCTCCTGTGGTGGATGAACCTCCTCAATTTAATAATGGTATGATTGGATGGAACTTTGCGGCTCTTCGCCAACATGGAGGAGAACGAACCAATATACGGATGATGTTCGCGGACGGAAATCCTCCCGGAACCTTACAAGATGTAGCTATTGGCTCGGATGGTATCATTATGGGACGTTATAGTAATGGAGAAATGCGACCTTTGGGACAGATACCTTTAGCCATGTTTGATAATCCGGAAGGGCTGGAGCGTGTAGGTAATAACTTGTGGATTCCATCAGCTAATTCCGGTGGTTTTGATGGTGTGGGAAATCATGGAGATTTAATCGCCGGTGCATTGGAGATGTCTAATGTAGAGCTTTCTGGCGAATTTACAGAAATGATTACAACTCAAAGAGGTTTCCAAGCAAATTCAAGGGTGATCACTACTAGTGATGAGATGCTTCAAGAATTAGTTAACTTGAAACGTTAATATATTAAACTAGCTTGCTAGGGAGGTAATGCACTATGATGCGATCATTATTTTCCGGTGTCTCAGGACTTCGGGTGCATCAAAATAGAATGGACGTTATTGGTAATAATATTGCCAATGTAAATACAGTAGGTTTTAAAGCATCTCGTATGACTTTTGCGGATGCGATTTCTCAAAGAATCTCTGGTGCTAGTGCTGATAATCCGGAGACAGGCCGTGCGGGAAGAAACCCAATGCAAATTGGCTTGGGTGTTAACATGGGTGGCATTGATAACATCATGACTCAAGGTGCTGCTCAAAGAACAGATAGACCACTAGACCTTACAATCCAAGGTGAAGGATTTTTTATAGTATCTGATCAAGGCGGAACATTCTTTACTCGTGCAGGTAATGTTGATTGGAATGGGCATCGTTTTTCTATAGGTGGTATGCAATTGATGGGGTGGCAGGCAATAGAAGATCCACGCCGTCCGGGTAGTTTTATTATTGAGCAAGGTTCAGTGCGCCCATTAGAGACACCGGCTTCAGTTCATTTTATGAATCCTAGACCCACTACTATGGTAGAAGCTACCGGTAATCTTAGACCAGCAGATGCACAGCATGATGAGGATTGGCCTGGGACTTATATTATTACCCGCCCGGTTGAGTTTTATGATACTGTTGGTAATCGATATACTAAAAATGTGACTTTCAGATGGCATCCACCATTAAATCACCCTAGTGTTGCGGCACTTGATAATGAACCTGCTATAGCTTCCAATAATACACAAAGTGTCTGGACGTTTACTTTTGGCGAGCCGGATGATGAGTCTCCACTTGTGACTATATTTCCAAATGGAAGAAGGGATGCAGGTGTACAAGTAGAGATAGCTGTTGGCGAAGGTGATGATGCTACAAGTGCAGGATTTTTACTTTTCACTCCCATTAATGCTACACTTGCACATATGGGTTCAGTAACAGGAGTTATAGGAGCGGGAGGAGGAAATGGAGGTATTCCTGCTAATTTGAATGATGTAGCTGTAGCTGATAGAGTGCGACAAATAAATATAGAAATCTCAACAACAGAAGATGGAGTTCTGCTTCCTCCGGCTTTTCCGGGATCTCCAAGTCCGCCTTCTGCTATAGAAGGTAACGTGGCTAATATTAGGTGGGATTTTCAAGCTATTCGTGCGCAAGAAGGTGAGCGCGCTAACGCTCGCATGTCTTTCATGGATGGCAACCCCCCCGGAACATTGAGAGATGTTTCCTTTGGGCCTGATGGTGTTATTACAGGCCGATATTCTAATGGGCATACTAGGATTTTAGGGCAAATACCATTAGCAAAATTTAGAAATCCTGCTGGTATGGAACGTGTAGGAAATAATCTTTGGGTTCCAACCTCTAATTCCGGTTGGTTTGATGGTGTAGGTGATCATGGTGACTTAATGCCGGGAACCTTGGAAATGTCCAATGTAGATTTATCTTCCGAATTTACAGAAATGATTATAACGCAGCGTGGTTTCCAAGCGAATTCCCGTATAATCACTACCAGTGATGAAATGTTGATGGAACTGGTTAACCTGAGACGCTAAAGCCGGGTGATAATTATCTCCTAACTTGTACCCAAATCTTGGGTGCAAGTTAGGCACCTTGCTTTACTAAAGAAGAGATAATGAATAGATGACAAAATTACATTGATAATTTTAGAAGAACTTGATAAATATAGTATTATGCTTAAAAGTATAATGTTAAATATTTGATAAATATATAGCTATAAGGTTAATATCTTAGAAACAAGATTAGTTTTTTATTAGATTTAAGGCATTGTTTAGAAGCCTCTTACATTACATCTGCAATACACGAAATAAAACGTTTTTATTTTCCATATAGTTTTTTTAAATGTTTTGTGATATAATCTTTGAGGTGATGAGGGGAAGAATTCCTCAGAATATGTTTTAAGATAAGGATGGCAATATTTATGATAGCCATAACAAAATTGAATGACCAAGAAATGATTATCAATTGCGATTTGATCGAATTAATTGAATCAACGCCGGATACTACCATCACTATGAATACAGGTCGTAAAATAATCGTTAAAGAATCTGTGGATTATGTGATGGAACAAATTATGGCGTACAAAAAGCGCTAAATATTAAAGCGTTATTATAAAGCGGCAGCATAGGCAGGTCATATGTTGTCAAGCTTAGGAGGCGTGAGTTGTTTTGGAACGAGGTACAATAATTGGGTTAATCCTTGCGATATTCGCACTGGTTATAACTGCATTACTTCAGGTGAACTTCAATGTAGTAGATGCGTTGTTTCTGCTTAATCTGCCGTCCATAATACTTGTTTTGGGTGGAGCCATCGCCTCAACCCTTATAGGGGTGCCCTTTAGTTCTTTTGTAAGAGCCATGAAAGCAGGAAGAATAGTATTCAGACCCCCGGTATTAGATCCGGCAGAAGCTATTAATAAAATTGTTGGGTTGGCTAATACTGCCCGTAAAGAAGGCGTTCTTGCATTAGAAGATTCTGCTGCTGCTATGGATGATGCTTTTCTGAAAAAAGGGATAATGCTTATTGTTGATGGTACAGACCCGGAGTTGGTCAAGGGAATAATGGAAACGGAATTGGCTTACATAGACGAACGTCATGGTGATGTAGCCTCTACCTATGAGACTATCGGTTTGTTTGCTCCTTCTTGGGGTATGAAGGGTACGCTTATCGCTTTGATCCTTATGTTGTTAGATTTGGAGGATATAGCAGCAGTAGGTCCTAATATGGCTTTAGCACTTATCACTACTTTGTATGGTGCTATTGTAGCTAGTATATGGGCTAACCCTTTTGCTAGTAAACTGAGGCAGGTTAGTAAAGAGGAAACATTGTTAAAGACTGTTTTGATTGAAGGTATGTTGTCAATTCAAGCTGGTGAAAATCCACGTATTATAGAAGAAAAATTGAAGTCCTTCCTTGCTCCGGCATTACGTAGTGATGTAGGCAGAGATGGAGGATCAGGAGGGGATATGTAATGGGAAATAGGAAAAAGCAAGCGAGACAAAGACCGGGTTCGCCGGCATGGATGACTACTTGGGCAGATTTGGTGTCATTGTTGATGTGCTTCTTCGTCCTATTGTTTTCTCTATCTAGTGTAGATGAAGCAAGATTTCAGGAATTTGCTGAAGCAATGTCTGCAAGCAATCGATTAGCTTTTATGAGTGGCGCATTAGGCAATATATTTACAGATTCAAGTGGTATGATGCCTGAAAATTCTCCTCCTATCCCTCCCAGGCAAAATCCGGAAGCCCCTATTGTAGATGCAGATGATGTTATTGATGTAGTTTCTTCACGCAGAGGGCAAATGGAAGAATTGGCAGAAACTTTCCGTACCTACATGGCACCTACTGTTCATACTGGGGAGATGGGAGAATCCGGGCAGGAATCGGCAAATATAGCACAGTTGAGTCAATTGGAAAACATAGGGATTACTGTGGATGCGCTAGGAGAATACATGCGGATAACATTCCCTAGTGGCATGTTGTTTGCTTCTGGTCAAGCTGTATTGCAATCGGAAGCTCTTGATACGATTGATTATGTAGCAATGCGCTTGTTAGAGCATCCGGGTCATAGAATAGCTGTACAGGGTCACACAGATAATGTACCTATTAGTACCTTGCAATTTCCAAGTAATTTTCATTTATCTGCTGCCAGATCTATTGCTGTAGTACAAAGGTTGATAAGTGTTCATGGTTTTGATCCTTGGTATCTTTCTGCGGAAGGTATGGGAGAATATAGACCCATAGCTACTAATGATACGATAGAAGGTCAAGCTCAAAACAGAAGAGTTGAAATTTTGGTTTTTGCCCAACAGCAGGATATAACAGTTGTAACAGATTAAAAATATAATAAAATGTTAAAATGTAGATGAGTTAGAATGGTGAAATAGTGAATTGTATTTCAAAAAGAGATGAGGAGCCATTATGGAAAATAGCAAAGGCAATTTGATGATGGTTGTCATAATTGTATTGTTGGTGGCATTATTAGGAACAGTAGTAGGGGTTGCCATATTTGCCTTTTCAGCAGTGCAGGATTTGGGAAGTGTAGCAGCAAATGTTGATTTTGATCGTAATCCAAGGGTGCTTTTGCCAAATGAAATTGGTCGTTTGCCGGTGGGAGAACCCATTGTGACAAATATATCAGGTGGTGTAGGTAGTAGTGGTATTGCGCGCGTTCAAGCAGTTGTGGGTTATGACCAAACTCAAGGAAGCACTTCAAATGAAATGGCGAGAACACTTGATGAGCAAATGGATTTTATTCGTGGTGTAGTTATAGAAAGCATTAATAGCCGTACTTATGCTGAGCTTTCTGGTACAGAAGGTATGAGGAATTTATCAGCTGAAGTATTGGAAACATTGCAAAATGCTTTTAGAACTAATATGATTGTAGATGTAACTTTTAGAGAATGGGTTATACAATAAGTTATAGGTGATAATCCCTTTTTACAAAATAATTAACCGAATGAGGTGGTAAGCGTGGGGGATGTTCTTTCTCAAAGTGAAATTGATGCCCTATTAGCACAGCTTACGGGTGGTGGTTCAGAGGAGGTTGTGGTACCCACAACTGTAGGCGGTAATACAGAAGCTCGTTTGTATGACTTTGCCCATCCATCCAAGTTTAGCAAAGAACAGCTTAGGACACTTGAAAATATTTTTGAAAGTTTTTCAAGAACAGTTTCCTCCTTTCTTACAGGTTATTTGCGGACAGCTGTACACCTGGAGGTGGCAAGTTCTGAACAACTTTTATATAAAGATTTTAATCTTGCCCTTATGAATCCAGTTGTATTAGCCATGTCTGAGTGGTCGCCCTTAAAAGGTACTGTTATGATGGAATTGTCTAATAATATGGGATATGCTATTATAGACAGGATTTTAGGAGGACCGGGACTTGGACTTAAAGCAATGAGGGATTTTTCTGAAATAGAAACAATTTTGCTTGAACAAGTGTTAACTCAAATTATGAGCTATCTACCGGAAGCTTGGGAAACTGTTATTAAGATAAAACCACGCCTTGATAGACTTGAAACTAATTCGCAATTTGCTCAAATCATGTCGCCTAATGACATGGTAGCTTTAGTAGTGTTGCGTATTAAGATTGGAAGTGCTGAGGGTCATTTGAATTTTTGCCTCCCATATCTGGTACTGGAACCTATTATGGACAAGTTGAAAACTAGTTATTGGTTTAGCCAGCATGATATAGAAGATATAGAAGCTTATAGAATTAAGGTGGAAGAAAAACTTGAGAGGGCTATGGTGCCTGTATCAGCAATTATTGGAAAGACAACTGTAATGGTAAGTGATTTTGTTAATTTACAAAAAGGTGATGTTCTTAAGTTAGATTCTTATGTCAACTCTGATCTGGAAATTAAAATTGGAAACTTACTTAAATTCTACGCAAAACCAGGAACAATCAGAGGAAAGTACGCCTTTCAAATATCAACATTCATAGAAAGTGAGGAATGACATCTATGGGAGATATGCTGACACAGGAAGAAATAAACGCCTTGTTGTCAGGGGGCGATGATTCAGATTCTTCTGATGAAAGTTTAGAAGATCTGATAGAAGTAGCCACGGATGCCACAACGCAGGCTGTATTTACTGGAAATGAACCAGAAATATTAGCAAGTGATGAAACCCTGACAGAAGAACAAAAAGATGTACTCGGTGAAATTGGTAACATTAGCATGGGTACAGCTGCTACTACTCTATTTACATTGTTGAATGGTCAGAAAGTGCAGATTACTACACCAAAGGTGACTATTAAAAATTGGTTAGAATTGTCCAGGAGCTATGATAGACCTTGTGTTGGTATTAAGGTGAATTATACAGAGGGTCTTACAGGTACTAATGTACTGATACTAAAGGAACAAGATGTAAAAGTTATAGCTGATCTTATGATGGGTGGGGAAGGGATAGTGGCAGAAGATCCAGACCCACTTACAGAACTGGAATTGAGTGCCATTGGAGAGGCTATGAATCAGATGGTAGGTTCATCTTCGACTTCTTTATCATCTGTAGTCAAACGCAAGATTGATATAGATACTCCTCAGGCAATAGTTTTAAATTTTGGTGATGACGATTTCTTTGAACAAACAGGCTTCATTGAAAGCGATGTGCTTGCCTGCGTAGCTTTTAGAATGGAGATAGGGGACCTGATTGATAGTGAGATCATGCAGATCATTCCTATCGATTTTGCTAGGGATATGGTGAATAAGATGATGGATGATTTAACAAGTGGTTCTAAACAGGAAGATGAAGTGCAAAATATAGCTGTAGCTGAAAAACCACATCAGGAAACAGTTGTTGCATCAGTACCTATTGCAGCAACACCGCAAGCGAGTTCTACATCATATGCTCCACGGCAATCAGTGGTGTATCCGGGGCAAGCTGTTTCACAAAATGTCAACGTTCAGCCTGCTCAATTTCAAACATTAGATATGACAGAACTTGCTCAACAAAAAGAGAACATTGATATTATCATGGATGTTCCTTTGGAAGTAACTGTGGAATTAGGACGCACTAATAGAAAAATAAAGGAAATACTTGAATTTACCCCGGGCACTATAGTAGATTTAGATAAGCTTGCGGGGGAACCAATTGATATTTTAGTTAATGGTAAATTTGTAGCCACGGGTGAAGTTGTTGTTGTTGATGAAAATTTTGCCGTGAGGGTTACTGATATTTTAAGTGTAGATAAAAGAATCTAAGGAGTGATCTAGTATGGCCGACAAGACGATTCTGCTTGTGGATGATGCTGCGTTTATGCGTATGATGTTGAAAGATATACTGACAAAAAACGGATATGATGTCGTTGGCGAAGCGGAAAACGGTGTAAGAGCTATTGAAAAATTTAAAGAATTAAAGCCAGATCTTGTTATACTGGATATTACTATGCCAGAATTAGATGGGATTAAGGCAGCTAAAGCTATTAAAGCAGAAGATGCCTCGGCTTTAATTATCATGTGTTCCGCTATGGGGCAGCAGGCCATGGTTATTGAATCTATACAAGCAGGTGCCCGTGACTTCATAGTGAAACCTTTCCAGCCAGATAGGGTATTGGAGGCTGTTAAAAAGGTAATTGGTTAATGTTATGGTGGGGACACAGATTAGCTGGCTTGTCGGATATAAGGCATACTGTATATAGTTTAAGTAAAGACTGGTCTACATCATTGCAGTCTGTAGGTCAGTTTTTTTACATGTTGTTGTTAGTAGTAGTGGTATCGGTGCTTGCTTATTATACTACTCGACTTGTAGCCTCTGCTAAGTTAGGTAGGGGCGGCCAGCGTAATCTTGAGATATTAGAAAGCATGGGTGTGGGTTCTCAATCTTATATTCATGTGATACGAGTGGGCAAACAATATGTGTTAATTGGCTCGACACGTGGACAGGTCAATATATTGACTCAACTGGATGCAAATCAATTGCAATTGTCAGAAGCTGGACAGAGGTCTGCTTTTGATATAATCTTTGCAAAATTTCAAAGAAAGAATAATGATACCCATAACTTTTATGACCGTTTTCAAAACGAGGATGTCAAAGTGAATCCACCGGAGGATTCACTGAATAATGGGAGTGATAAAAACCCATGAATCATTTTGTTAAAATAAGTAAAATTTTGACCCTCGCCATTGTGTTTATGATAACTTTGGTAGGAACAGATGTTACCACTTATGCTGTTGATTTATCGCTACCTCAAATAGATGTATCTATAGGTGCTACTGATGATCCCCTTACGCTTGCGCCTACTTTGCAGTTGTTTTTTTTAATCAGTGTCATAACTTTAGCTCCTACATTATTACTGATGTTAACTGGCTTTACGCGAATAATTGTGGTGTTGCACTTTTTACGTAGTGCTATGGGCACTCAACAGATGCCACCTAACCAAGTCTTGATTGGTCTTGCATTGTTTTTGACATTGTTTTTAATGAACCCTATTTTAACAGAAATTAATGAAAATGCATTGATTCCTTATACTAGTGGACAAATAACTCAGCAAGAGGCTATAGAACGTGGTTTTGAGCCTCTGCAACGTTTTATGTTGGATCAAGTAACTACAACAGATTTAGCATTATTTGTCCAGCTGGCTGGTGGTGAAACATTTGAGACAGAAGAGGATGTGCCAGCACGGATTTTAATACCAGCCTTTATTCTTGGGGAATTAACGCAAGGCTTTATAATAGGCTTTATTCTGTATCTGCCATTTATTGTGATTGATATGATAGTAGCATCAGTATTGATGGCTATGGGGATGATGATGTTGCCTCCAGCTATGATTTCACTGCCTTTTAAGATATTATTATTTATTTTAGGTGGTGGATGGACTCATGTGTTGAATTATGTAATGATGACTTTTAGGGTAACATAGCTATAGCAGTTTGATTTTCAAATATGTCAAATTGCTATAGCATGAAAGGGGAAGAGCATGACACAAGATAGAGTTATAGATATTGTGGGTAATGGTTTGTTTACAGTTCTGCTTTCAGCTGCTCCGCCTTTATTGATGGGCTTAGCGGTAGGCTTAACAGTAAGTATATTTCAAACAGTTACTTCTATCCAAGAACAAACCTTGGCTTTTGTGCCTAAGATTGTTGCTGTGCTTGTTTCATTGATAATTTTTGGACCTTTTATATTATCAAATATAACAGGTTTTTTTAACAATTTGGTAACTAATCTACCAAATTTGGTTGTTCCTTATTAAAAACCTGTTTTTAATATCCATTTTGGGAGGAGCAGGATTATAATGGGCACGGCTGGATTTGACATTTTAGTACAGTTTTACTCACAGATAGATGTGTTGTTGCTCGTCTTTGTTAGGGTTATGGCTTTTTTTCTAGTTATACCTATTATATCCAGTCAAAATCTATGGATGTTAGGTAGGCTTTTTTTAGCATTTGTTATATCTATAGCTCTGTTTCTATCAGGTCGTGTTACAACAGTTTACTATATGGATTCTGTTTTGGGGTATATCTATTTAATTTTAGTTGAATTTTTGGTAGGAATGTTTATAGGTTATGTAGCTTTTGCAGTGTTTAACTTAATATTTTTTGCTGGGCAATTAATAGATTTTCAAATTGGTCTTGCGATGGTTAATGTTCTGGATCCTATGACTCAGATACAGGTGCCTATTGTAGGTAATTTGTATTATTTTTCGTTAATGGCTATGCTTGTGGTAACAGGTGGGCTTCATGTTTTGTTTGGCACATTCTTTTATAGTTATGAAATAGTCCCTATTGGTACTGGTGTAGTAGTGGGTAATGCAGGTTTAGCTTATTATGTGGTGCATTTGATGGTAGAGTCCACGATACTTGGAGTAAGAATAGCTATGCCTCTTGTTGGTACTATGATGGTGATTAATGCTGCTCTTGGTATTATGGTAAAGACAGTTCCACAAATGAATGTTTTTGTTGTAGGGCTTCCTATGAAACTACTTGTTGGGTTGTTCCTGTTGCTTGCAGTAATGACTCCATCGTTAGAAAGTATATTTAGGCATGTTTTTCATATGGCTGAATATGCTATGGCTGAAGTGATATATGGATTGAGGCCACAGTGATGAATATAATTAAATTTGTTTATAAGTCTCAGTACACACTTATGGTTCCTATTGATTTATATTTCTTTAATGAAGGTGGAGGTGGGCAGGACAAGGAATCAAAGACAGAGCAACCTACTCCGCGTAAAATAAAAAAAGCTCGAGAAGAGGGGCAAGTTGCTAAGAGTCAAGAAATAAGTACTGCTATATCTTTGCTCGCAATGTTTTTTGCTTTTAGGTTATTTGCAGGATGGATTTATGGTAATACAATAGCTTTAATGCGATTTGATTGGGAATTAATTCCGTTTTCTTATGATGTTATGCATACGCCGCACATTGCTAGATATCTCGCTTTTTTATTTCAACAGGTACTATTTATTACATTACCACTTTTGGCAATATCATTTATGGTTGCGCTTGTGACTAATCTAATACAAGTAGGATGGCTACCTACATCGAAACCTCTTAAACCTAAATTTTCTAAACTTAATCCTCTATCAGGTTTTAAGAGAATGTTTTCTATGCAATCTTTGGTTAATTTGGTTAAATCTTTGGCTAAGTTAATTGTTGTAGGTTTAGTAGTTTTTAATGTGATGAGTGCTCATTTAAACTTTATACCCTCTATGCTTGAGATGAGTTTGTTTAGTTCGCTTGTGTTTATTGGTAATATGGTCATAGATATGGCGTTGGCTGTAGGAGCGTTGTTTATTATAGTTGCAGCCCTGGATTATACTTATACTAGGTACTCTCATATAAAAAAATTAAGAATGACTAAACAAGAGGTGAAAGATGAGTATAAGCAAACAGAAGGTGATCCTTTGATAAAAGGAAAAATACGTCAAAAAATGAGAGAAGTCTCTATGAGGCGTATGATGCAAAATGTACCAGAAGCTGATGTTGTTATCACTAACCCTACTCATTATGCGGTAGCTCTAAGATATAATAATGCGATAGATAAAGCTCCCATAGTAGTGGCTAAAGGTGTGGATTTTATGGCCAAACGTATAAAAGAAAAGGCAAAGGAAAATCATGTGACGGTGGTGCAGAACCCGCCTCTTGCCCGGACTCTTTATGCAAACGTAGAGATAGGTGATGAGATTCCATATGAACTTTGGGAGTCTGTAGTGGAAATATTAGCCTATGTATTTAAACTGAAAAATCGTGTGAGTTAATCTATAGAATTATTTTGAGGATTGCGGTATAGATAGATCCATAATAAATGGGGCTGGAAAGATAGTCCTAACATAAAAGAATTAACTGATGTAATATTGATGGGACAATGATCATATTCCAAAAAGTGGGGAGCACAGTAAATGAGATTGAAAGAATCCTTATTAGGCATTGGAATGGTAGTGATAGTAATCTTTGTTGTTATTCCGTTGCCTCTTTTGATTATTGATATATTGTTGATGGTTAATATTGGTTTGGGAATACTTATTTTGCTGAATGCTCTGTATGCCAGAGAAGCATTGAGTATGTCTATGTTTCCTACAGTTTTGTTGATTACGACTATTTTTCGTTTAGCACTCAATATTTCAACCACGCGTTCTATACTGACGAGAGGAGAAGCAGGTCAGGTTATTGAGGTCTTTGGTCAATTTGTGGCTGGTGGTGATATGATTGTAGGTATATTGATTTTTATTATCATTGTGTTGGTTAATTTTTTGGTTATTACTAAAGGTGCTACGCGTATTGCGGAGGTTACAGCTAGGTTTACATTAGATGCCATGCCTGGCAAACAAATGGCTATTGATGCAGACTTGAATTCTGGACTAATAGATGAACAAGAAGCAAAGGATCGCCGTAAAAAAATACAAGATGAGTCCAATTTTTATGGTGCTATGGATGGTGCTGCTAAATTTGTACAAAACGATGCTATTGCAGGTATAGTGATTATACTTATTACTATAGTTGGTGGAATTGTTATGGGTGTTGTACGAATGGGGCTACCTATTGGTCAAGCCGCAGAGGTTTATACTTTGCTAGTTATTGGTGATGGACTCACTAATGCTATTCCGGCACTTTTGATTTCTACTTCTGCTGGTATGTTGGTAACAAAGGCGACAGTAGAATCCGAAATTTCTAGTACACTTGGTAAACAAATATTTAGTCAACCAATGATCTTGGGGATAGCTGGTGGAGTGTTGGCTGTTATGGGTATTTTTACTCCTTTGCCACATCTCATTTTTGTTCCGGCAGGTTTGGCTTTAGCGGGTTTTGCTTTTTTCTTGCGAAACAGAGAAAGTATAGTAGCCATAGAGACAGAAATTACTACTGACGATATAGAGGCAGAGGAGATCCGCAGGCCAGAAAATGTAGTGTCGTTGCTTAATGTGGATCCAATTCTGTTATTATTTGGTTATGGTTTGATTCCTTTGGTAGATTCTAGTCAAGGTGGAGATCTTTTGGAACGTGTAGTGATGATTCGGCGTCAGATTGCTGTGGAATTGGGTGCTATAGTTCCTATAATTCGTCTTAAAGATGATATTAAACTTGCGCCTAACCAATATTCTATTTTGATTAAAGGTGTTGAAGTGGCTGGTGGTGAAATATTATTTGACCATTACATGGCAATGAATTCTGGTTATGTAGAAGAAGAAATAGATGGGATTGAGACAGTAGAACCATATATGGGTTTACCTGCTTTGTGGATATCTGAAAATCAACGTGAAAAGGCAGAGGCTTTAGGTTATACTGTTGTAGATCCTCCTGCAATAATTGCTACACATTTGACAGAGGTTGTCCGGGGGCATCTTCATGAACTTTTGTCTCGTCAAGATGTTCAAAATCTTATCAACAATGTAAAGGAAACTCATTCTATTCTTGTAGAAGAATTGGTTCCTAAGATGATGACAGTTGGAGAAATACAGAAAATATTGGGGAAACTGCTTCGAGAGGGTATTTCTATTCGAGATTTGGTGACAATATTGGAGACGTTGGCTGATTATGCACCTGTAACTCGAGATTTGGATATGTTAACAGAATACGTACGCCAAAATCTTAGGCGAGCTATTTCTAAGCGTTTCTTTAATACAGGTATTAACACAGTTATTACACTAGATCCTGCTTTAGAGCAAATGCTTACAAGTAATATACAAAAAACTGAGGTTGGCAGTTTTATTAATATTGATCAGCAATTAAGTCACCGTATATTTGAAAGCCTTAAAGCAGAGGTTAGCAAGTTGACCTCTATGGGTGTTATGCCCATTATTCTAACTTCGCCTTTTGTGCGTATGTACTTCAAACAATTGGTAGAAGAAATTGCCCCGGATTTAGTTGTACTTAGTTATGGGGAAATTGATCAGAGTACAGAGGTGCAGTCAATTGGAATGGTGAGTGTTTAATGAAAACCAAAAAATTTGAAGGTAAGACTGATCAAGAGGCTTTAGAAAAAGTTCGGGATGAACTAGGTCTTTCAGCCATAGTTCTTAGTATAAAGAAGAAATCCGGCAAAGGTATAGGAGGTTTGTTTAAAAAGCCTATAGTAGTGGTAACAGCTGCTTACGATGAAAATGAGGCAAAAAAAGATAAAGTACTTGCTATTGCTATGGAAGCTGCTCAGGCTGCCAAGCAAAATGGATTAGACTTACCAAACACATTAAAAGAATCTTTTAATAGTGGTTATTTCGATGAATCCTTGAAAGATTCGTTGCAAAACGATTCACTCCCTCCGTTGTTTGTGCCTGGAGTTCACATCCCAAGTTTTCAATATCAAGAAAATGCAATTACTCAAAGCATCACACAAGAAGATCCCAAAAAGGATATACAGATAACTAACCAGCAACAAACAATTAGAGAATTAGAAGATAAAATTCAGGCTACAGAAGAAATTATAGCTAGTATGGTTAACCAACTTACAATTGCTGAACGATTATCTCAAGGGTATGGACTACAAAAATATGAAAATAGTATGATTCAGATGTTTTATGATTCTTTAGTAGCCAAGGGTGTTTCTTCAGAAATTGCAGAAAAAGTACTTGAAGATGCTAATGCACTTGAAGTTGGTGAGGAAGAGCAATATATTAATTTAGTTGTAAAAATAGTATATAATAAAATCATGGAAATACTTGGTGAACCTCGTGTATTGCTAGGACAAGAGCTTGATAAAACAAATAATTCTGGAAATGAGCCTCAAATAGTGGTATTTATGGGACCTACCGGTGTTGGAAAAACGACTACTATTGCCAAATTGTCTTCTGTTTTAGTCTTGGATTATCAGAAGAAGGTGGGACTTATTACTTCAGATACCTATCGAATAGCAGCAGTAGAGCAGCTTAGGACTTATGCAGAAATCTTGGGACTTGATTTACAAGTTATATATAACAGTCAAGAGATGGAGCCTTGCATAGAACGTATACAAGATTGTTATGATGTGATTTTAATGGATACAGCTGGTCGTAGTCATCAAAATACAGAAAACATTTTGGAATTGAGCAGCATGTTGAATTATATCCCAAGCAGTGAAAAGTTTTTAGTGCTAAGTGTGACAACAAGGCAGGAAGATTTACTTAGTATTATTAAAATATATGAAACTGTTGCAGATTTTGATTTGATATTTACAAAATTAGATGAAACGGGATCTCTTGGGATTCTATTGAATATTTGTTATTTGACAGGAAGAAAGGTGTCTTATGTGTCATTTGGTCAAAATGTGCCGGAAGATATAGAAAAAATACAACCAGATAAAATTGCAAAGGCACTTATGGGCACTTTTAATAGTGTTGCCTGGGGGGAGGCTTGATTGATGGATCAGGCCGAAAAATTACGAAATTTAGTGGCTAAACATGAAATTATTAGACCGGGATTAAGTACTACTATGCGGGTTATCGCAATTACCAGTGGAAAAGGTGGCGTAGGTAAGACTAATCTGGCTATTAATTTGGGAATATATTTGACTCGAGCTAATAAACGTGTAGTTGTAGTAGATGCCGATTTTGGTTTAGCTAACGTAGAAGTACTGTTAGGTGTAAGTCCCCGATATTCTTTTAAAGATGTGTTAACCAGTGAAGTGAGTATTGTGGATGCTCTTACAACTGGGCCTGAAGGAGTACGTTTCTTGTCAGGCGGTTCAGGTTTAACACAATTAGCAGATATAACAGATTCTCAAATGGCAATTTTAATCGCGGGTTTTACTCAACTGGATTCTTTAGCAGATATTTTAATAATTGATACTGGTGCAGGTATGTCAAAGAATGTAACTAATTTTTTGAAGGCAGCTCACGAAACTATTGTTGTTACTACAAGCGATCCGACTTCAGTTACAGATGCTTATGCAATTATAAAAATTATGACAGAAAATAGTACCAATTTGCCACGATTTAGAATAGTTGTAAATAGAGTGGAAACTCAAAAAGAAGGGACTGAAGTGTTTTCGAGATTATATCGGGTTTGTAACAGATTTTTGGATGTGAAGCCTGTTAATTTGGGTATTATACCATATGATAAATACTTGATTAGAGCAGTAAAATCTCAAGAGCCAGTGTCATTAATGTATCCATATTCAGAAAGTAGCCGTAGCATAGAGATAATAAGCAGACGTTTGTTACATGAGACAGGAGTTGAAAGTACTGGTATTAAGCAATTTATAGAGCGTTTGATAGGCATAAAAAAATAGATCCATTATTAAAGTAATAAAAAATCTATATTGAAATAGGGTGATGATATTGATTAAAAACATAAAAACTGGAAACCGTGTTGAGATTGGATTTAAAACTGATGATGGTAATCGTAGGAGTTTGGTGACAGTAGTTGAAGCTGTTTTAAGTGATAAAATAGTTTTAGTAATGATGCCTATGGCGGGGGGGGCAATGGTTAAGTTGCCTTTAAAAAGTGGTTTTGAAGCCAGGTTTTATTCTGGGGGGAGTGTTATTGTATATGATGTAGCAATTTTAGAGCATCCTGTTATAGATGGGTTGTTTTTGACCAAGCTACAATTGAATTCTACTGGAGAAAAGATACAGTTGCGAGATTTTTTCAGAGTTAATAGCTCTATTGACTTTAATTTTACTCTTGTTAGAAATTTGTTACAAGAAGAAGATCTTACTGTTCGGAATAAAGCAATGACTAAAGACCTTAGTGGAGGTGGCATGAGTTTTGTTACAGACTTGCCCATGGAAGATGGTACAGAAATTTATGCTAACTTTGTTTTAGAAGGTGAATACATAGTGGTACTGGGGCGAGTAAAAGGGATGACGCCCACAGATGGTGCCTTATATAAATATCTATATCGTTGCCAATTTTTGGGAATGTCAGACATGGAACAAGAAAAGATTTTGAAATTTATTAATAATCAGCAATATAGGACAGCGCAAAAGTAGTTAATGTAGATTGGAATTACGTAAAACATGAAATTGGAGGAAGATTATGTCGCTGTTTAGCAATCTAGGTGAGATGCATTTAGATGTATTAAAAGAGATAGGTAGTATAGGTACTGGAAATGCTGTTACTGCTATTTCAGGGCTACTTAATAAAAAAGTACAAATGGATATGCCTACAGTCAATTTAGTTGAATTTGGCAATTTAGCAGACTTTGTAGGAGGACCAGAGAATATATTAGTGGGTATATTAGTGGGTATTTCTAGTGACATTAACGGTATGATGATGTTTTTGATGGATATAGAAACGGCCAAACGTTTAGTAGATTCTGTATTAAATGGAATGGGGCAGGATAAAAATACTAAACTTGATGGAATTTTTAACGAAATGGAGTTTTCTGTAATAGAAGAAATTGGTAACATTATGGCCGGCTCTTATTTAGGATCTCTATCGGGTCTTACTAATTTACGTATAAGGCAATCTGTGCCCATGGCAGCAATAGATATGGCTAATGCCCTACTTTCTGTACCTGCTATAGAATTTGGCAAAATGGCGGATCATGTTTTATACATCAATTCATCATTTTCTGTAGAGCAGGTGGATGTTTCGGGATATTTTATTTTAGTACCAGATGAAGAGTCTTTTGTTAAAGTTATGAGATCTCTAGGAGTAGGAATATAATGTCAAAAATAATCGTGGGTATGGCGGATTTGAATGTCACTCGCGCTCCTGGCATGTTAACGACATTGGGCTTGGGTTCTTGTGTAGGTATTGCACTATATGACCCACATACAAAGATAGCCGGCCTTGCACATATTATGTTGCCAGACTCTACAAAAATAGAAAACAATTCAAATCCAGCTAAATTTGCAGATACAGCTATGGCTAAATTAATTCAAGAAATGACTAAAATGGGTGCTAATAAAGGACATATTCGAGCAAAGATAGCTGGGGGAGCTCAGATGTTTGCTCTTAATGCTAAAAATGATGAAATGCGTATTGGTGATAGAAATGTAGAGGCAACTTTACGCTTGCTGAAACAATATACTATACCCCTTATAGCTTATGAGGTTGGTGCAAATTTTGGGCGTACTGTTGAATTATATGCAGAAGATGGTAGGTTTTTAATCAAAACTATTGGCCACGGCAATAGGATACTGTAAGGGAAATCTCTTTATTAATTTAAGATGGAGTGTGAATATGAAAGTGAAGCCATTAGAAAAACTACCTGTGTATTTATGTACTATAGCGGCGATAATAGTTTTGTTAGCATGTATTGCTGTAGGAGCGCAATTGTTTACGATGGCAATGACAGTTTCTGTAACTATTGTTGTATTCTTTATAGTGGGAATTGTTGTGCGAATATTTTTGATTCCATTAGTGCAATTTCCGGAGAATGAAGAACCACTTGTGGATGATGAGAGATTTTTTGCTGTAGAAATTGAAGGAACAAGTGAAATTGACAATGATTTTGATGAATCAACAGAAGAAAATGAACCAGTTGAAGATGCTTTTTTAGATAGTTAATTTTATTACTGACGAAAAGGGTGGGAGGAAGCTGATTGGAGAATGTTGATAAAATTTGGAGAGCCTATCGGCAGACTAATAGCCCTGCTTTAAAAGAAAAGCTAATTTTGGAATACGCTCCCATAGTAAAATATGTGGCTGGACGTTTGCTTATACATGTAGGGCAACATGTGGAATATGATGATTTAATTAGTTATGGGGTTTTTGGTCTAATAGATGCAATTGATAAATTTGATACAGAAAAAGGAGTAAAGTTTGAAACGTATGCTTCTTTGCGTATCAGAGGTGCTATAATAGATAATATCCGTAAAATGGATTGGGTGCCTAGGACTCTTAGACAAAAAAACAAAGAATATGATCAAGTTTGTATGCAGTTAGAAAATGAACTTGGTAGAGAGCCTACAGAAGCAGAGGTTGCCGAAAAGCTTAAGCTAACAATAGAGGAAGCTCGGGATTTAATGCGTAAGTCAACTGTATTGTCTCTTGTATCTTTAGATGACTATTTGGAGCAAAATCATGAAGGTGTATTTGGTGTAGGCTCTCCAGAAGAGACGCCGGAGGGTCATTTTAGCAAACAGGAGCTTCATAGAATGCTGTCAGAAGCAATAGAAAAATTGACAGAAAAGGAGCAAATGGTAGTTACCTTATATTATTTTGAAGATTTGACTCTAAAAGAGATAAGTGGAATTATGGGTGTATCAGAATCTAGGGTGTCTCAAATACATTCAAAAGCGATTATACGTATGCAAGGTAAGTTGGGTAAATTTAAGTCTATTTTGTTTTCCTGAACTGCTAACAACCCAGCTTAATTTATACAGTGTTAAATTAAGTTGTTATTTGGATGTTATAGGCAGAAGGAATAGTGGGGTGTTATGATGCGAAACGTTAAAATTATACAAAAATTTGATGGCGTGTATCTGTCGGTAGGACAATTAGAGACTAACGAAACTCTTTCTCGCAAAGAAGTAGTAGCATTGATTGATGCTTACAATGTTCAAGAAGTTGACTTTGTTACACTCAACGAAAAACTCAAAGGAAACTTATCCAATAAGGAAGTAAAAATATCTAGCAAAACTCATATTCATCAAGTACCGGAAACTGCCCTGATTGATGTAAGCAAGGATGGAATGGAAGCTTTTATCACTTTTAAGGAGCCTGTTAATGATGGTGAAAAACTTGGTGAAAGTGGTATTGTTAGTGTATTAGAAGATGTAGGAGTAATAGATTACAATATGGAAGTGGTGCGTACACTATCTTTGCATAAGGTGTATGATCGTAAATATTCTATTGCTAAAGGGCAGCAACCCATAAATGGAAAAGACGGGTACTTGCAGTACCATTTTAATAATGAAAATCTACGTCCTAAGCCAAAAATTTTGGAAGATGGTAGTGTTGATTTTAGACAACTTGGACTTTTGCGTTTGTGTGAACGTGGAGATGTGCTTGTAACTGCTGTTTTACCTAGTGATGGGCAAGATGGTATAGATGTAAAAGGTAATGTTATTCCTTTTACTCCGGGGCGTCAGCCTCAGCCTATGCCGGTAGGTAAAAACACATATGTATCTGAAGATGGATTGCATTTGATTGCTGATGTAAGTGGTCAATTGTCTATACAACAAGGGAAGATACATATATCTCCATGTTTAGAAATCAGAGGAAATGTAGATAATTCAACGGGTAATATTGATTTTAACGGACAAGTAGTTATTAATGGTAATGTTTTGACAGGTTTTACAGTGAAGGCTGTTGGGAATATTGAAATACATGGTGTATGTGAAGGAGCTATACTTCAAACAGACGCAGATATAGTAATAGGGCGTGGTGCTCAAGGTATGGAAAAAGCCAAGTTAAGTGCAGGTGGTAATATTACTGCTAAGTTTATTGAGGGTTGCAATGTTAATGCAGGTGGTAATGTTACAGCAGATTCTATCTTGAACAGTAAGGTAAACTGTGGTGGAGATGTTATCTTGTCCGGAAAGCGTGGACTTTTGACTGGTGGTAGTGTTATTGCAGGTAACAAACTGGTTGCTAAAACTATTGGAAGTCCTATGGGTACTACTACTATTATTGAAGTTGGAAATAAGCCTTCTGCTATTTTGGGTTTACAAGAACTTAATGATGAGTATGATAAATTGCGTAAGGAATTTGAAAAAGTGGATCAAGCGTCTAGTCTTTTGACGTCTCAACAAAGAAAAGGGTTGTTGACAGACGAGCGTAAGCAACTTCTTATGAAAATGCTTAATGCTAAAATTACCTATAGAGAAAAACTTAATGATCTTCAGTTGCGCATAGATGAGATGACACAGGCTATTACATCTAATGCGGGAACTGTGTCTGCAAGTAATGTAATACAGCCCGGGGTACGTGTAACTATCGGTAATGCTCAGTTAGCTATTAGGGATAAGATGCAAAATTGTACTTTGCGAAATAATGGTGAAAAGATTACTTTTGGTCCATATATCTAATATGTTTTGGGCAGGTAATATTTTGAATTAGGGGAGGGATTATAATGGCGATTAGAGCTGTAGATTTGGCAATGCCTATACAACGTACGCCGGAGTTGAATCGGAGTAATCTGGGAGAACAGCGACCAGAGACACAACATCAACAATTTGCGGAACGTTTAAGCAAAGAAGCAGCTCAGCAAGAAAAGCAGGTTCAGCAAGCTCCTAAAGGAGAAGAAGCTCAGATACAAAAAGATGGGCGTGGAAATAATGGTGGCTATGAGAGTAGAAACCATAAAAAGAAAGAAAAAAAAAAGCAGGAGTCTGCTAAAGACAATAAGACAAGTAATAGTATGTTTGATATAACTATTTAGTAGAGTATTTCTATATATTGTGGGCTGTCTAGGTGATCTATGTTTGTTGAAGCAGTTGTATTTCTATCAGCTATTATTGGCTGTTTATTAGCTTTAAGTGCCTTTATTTTCCATATGATTACTCGGCAACATCAGTCTGGATCAGAAAATTCAGAAAAATTGTTAGATGTTGTTGCTGATGAGGCTTTAGAGGAGATTAACCGCACTTCCCAGTTAGTGCTGGATGAACTTAATGAAAAATATAAGGCACTGCTTTTTATGTATCAATTGATGGACGATAAACAAAAAGCAATGGATGAGATAAGTCCTTTTGGATTGTCTGAAAATCCAGTGAAGAAAGATCCTTTTGCACATTTGATGAATGAAATGAAATCTGTGGAAAATCGTAATATAGGGGTAGAATATGATAATTTAGCAGATCAAGGAACTGTAGCAGATAATGGATCTGTGGTAGATTGTGCTATAGAAGCTGATAGTGAATCTGTGGCAGATCATAATGTGGAAGCTGATAGTAAATCTATGGTAGGTAATGTGGAAGTTGATAGTAAATCTGTGGTAGGTAATATGGAAGCAGATGCTGAATCTATGATAGATCATGATGTGGAAGAATCCGTGATAGATGATCATGAGATGAAAGCGGATTATGATTCTATGGTAGGCCGGGATATTGCAGAGTGGTCTAATACTGAACAGATTGGTGATTTATTGGATGAGAAAGATGTCCAAGAGATGATATCGGATGGATCGCTAACTCAAGTGGATGATAGTGTTAAATCCTCTAAACTACCTACGCATCCTAGGTATAATGAAATAAGGGAATTGAAAAATCAGGGGTTATCTACAGCAGAAATAGCTAAACGCTTGGGAATGGGTCAAGGCGAAGTAAGTTTAATAATTGGATTAAGTGGACGGTGATACCATGCAGATTAAAAGTATTCTTTTTGGCTTTGGATTAGGCATGGTATTTTTGTCTGCTATTTTTTTACTTGCTTATCGCCATGAAAATTGGCAAGCGGATCTTTTGTATGAAGAAAGAGCAATAGAAAAAGCAAGCCAATTGGGAATGATTTGGCCTACTGAAGATGTAGCAGAAATAGTGCGAAGAGCTTTGGAATTGGGAATGAACTTTGATTATGAGTCGGGTTTAGAGCATTTGCAAAATGCTATTGATTAATAAGTTGGATTTAGAAGTTGTATTCATAGTATACCAAAGCCGCCTTGGCGGCTGATTTTTTTGCCATTTAAAGGAAATGACGAATATGATGCGTGCCAAAAGGCACGTTAGAGCATCTCTACTTCGCACTAACGTGCTTCGTGTCGGTGAAGGGGGCGCAATTTCCGCTTGCGTAAACGTGTTAATGTCAATCGGAATTGCTATAGCATAATTGCTGTATTATGCGTTGTCGACGTTTCCTTCGTAGGGCAAAAAATTTGCTCGAAAATCCGGTACAAGTCTAAGCTTTTGCAGAAGCCTTAGTGAAGTTCTGACAGAAAGCAAGCCGAAAAGATAATGGAATGAGGTTAATGGGCAGGTCTTATTATATAGAGTTATTTGAAAGTGTGGTGATACAGTATGGACTGTGACCGTGCGTGTGAAGAATGTGAAAATAGAAATGCGCATCAGCGTCCTGCTAAAATAGATAAGGATCTTACAAATCGTCTTAATCGTATAGAAGGGCAAGTTAAAGGTATTAAATCCATGATTGATAAAGGTGTTTACTGTGATGACGTGCTAATTCAGATAGCGGCGGCTCAATCAGCTATGTATTCGGTTTCTAAAATTTTATTGGAAAATCACATGCGTTCTTGCGTATCGCGGCGATTGCAGGAAGGTGACGATAGTGTTGTTGAGGAGTTTATCAAAACTTTAGGTAAGTTGTTGTAATGGATTATAGCAATTTCGATTGATATTAACACGTTTTACGTGTTGATGTAAGCGGAAATTACGCCCCCTTCACCGACACGAAGCACGTTAGTGTGAAGTGGTGAGTCGTTGTTTCACATTCGACGAATGGCCGCGAGTGAACAAGTTTAATAGCTTGCGACCTGTTGCGGGGTAGTTCACTTTTTTTTGAAATTTATCAATCGTTCCACATCTTCTTTAGATAGGCAGCCGGTTAAGAAAATCACGGACAGATACATGATCATCAAGGCACTAATTCCAAACATTAAACTGAAGGCAGAAATACTGCCCGGAAAGAACCGATCCAGTACAATGCGCCCGGTTGAGCCGGCCATTACTGCGGCTAATATAGGTTTGCCCATCCAATTGAAAAAAGATATTTGTAGTTGGATGCTTTCGCGTATTTTTACCATTTCTAGTGAGCAGACTACCAAAAGGCTTACAAACCAACCTATTATAAATGCAGTTATACCAAGATAAGGCACTAGGAAGAAAATAAACCCGATATTTATTATTGATGACAATAGCGCGTTTCGGAAGATAAATACTTGGCATCCCAGGCCGTTTAAAATGCCGGCCATTACTATTTGGATGTATAGTAGTGGACATAATATCCCGAGCATCATAAGCATAGAGCCGATTTGTTGGTTATAGATAACTTGACCCAGCTCTGAGGGAAAGGCGATAAACAAGGCCGCTGCACCCATGCCACAAATGGAAGCGAATAATATGCTTTTTGAAGCAGTTGATGCAATGACAGAGAAATTTTTAGTAGTTACTGCTTCTGATACAGCGGGTACTAATGTGACAGAAAGAGCCGTGAGCATTGCAGTTGGAAAGTATATAAGTGGCATTGCCATACCGTTTAATCGTCCAAAGGTGCTAATGGCCTCTTGAGATGTCATTCCAAATAATTGTAATCGTCCCGGTATTAGGACATTTTCCCAAGCAGTAAGCAAAGAGCCTGTTACACGATTGGCGGTTAGTGGAGCGGCCATAGCCAGGATCATTCCTAAGACTACTTTAGAAGAATAGATGGGCGGCTTGGTATAGTCGTTCTTTTTTTTATGTCTTTTGTACGATATAAATATGTAGAAGAAAGAAAAGATTTCTTCGCAAACTATGCCAAAAACTGCGACAGCGGCGGCGAACTCCAGGCCGCGGTGTATAAATGTTCCGGCTAAAGCGTACACGACTATCATGCGGACAACTTGTTCCAGTACCTGGTTAATGGCCGGTACTGTGGTTTCTTGCAAGCCTATAAAGTATCCGCGCACGCAGGTGCCTGCGGCCATAAAAGGAAATGCAAAAGATAAAATTTGAAGTGGCAAAGTAGCGCGGGCATCTCGAATAATATGAATTGCGATAAACTCTCCGCCGAAATATAATACAAAGGTTAAAAGTATGCCAATACTTGTTGTGATTACAATTGACTGTTTTAAAACACGTCCCATGTTGCCATATTCGCCCTTGATTCGCTCTTGGGCAATTAGTTTTGAAACAGCGGTATTAAAGCCCGAGCAAGAGATACTCCAGGCCAACATATAGACAGGCATAATCAATTGATACAAGCCCATGCCTTCTGCGCCAATCATATTGGACATAAAAATTCTGTATATAAAACCAAGCAGCCTTGTAATTACTCCTGCTGCGGTTAATATAATTGCACCTTTAAAGATACTTTTAGCCATAAAAAAAACACATCCCTCTTTTTTTCAGCAGTTTGCTACTTTGTACAATGTATTCCAAGCTGAGGGGATGTATACCAAAAGAGGTTTATTATAATGGACAAAAAAGAGAGAAAATTCAGTGAAGTCAACAAGAAAACAGTTGAGCAGATTTTGAGTGCTTTGGATGTTATGTATCCATTCGATTTTACTTGTTTTTTGAATTATGAACGAGAAAAACCATGGCAATTGCTTATTGCCACTATTTTAAGTGCGCAATGCACAGATGATAGGGTTAATTTGGTAACGAAAGATTTATTTTGTAAATATCCCGGCTTAGAGGCATTTGCTCAAGCAGATTATGCCGAATTATCGGAAGATATACGTTCTACGGGATTTTATAGGGTAAAGGCCAAGAATATTATGGAAAGTGCGCATCAGCTTTTGGTCAAGCATCATGGTGAGCTTCCTTCTGATATAGATTCTTTGACTTTGTTGCCGGGAGTTGGGCGCAAAACAGCTAATGTGGTTAGGGGGCATATTTTTCAAATTCCCAGTATAGTAGTGGACACGCATGTAAAGCGGGTTACTTTTAAGTTGGGGTTAACTCAATTTACTGACCCGGAAAAGATAGAATTTGAGCTTATGGAGATATTGCCGGAATCTCATTGGATAGCATATAATCAACAGATTATTACCCATGGGCGCAGGATTTGCACTGCTCGTAGTCCAAAATGTGAGCAGTGTTCTCTTAGTGAATGGTGCAAGGCGTTTTTGCTAAAGTAATGGAAGAGCCGGCATGATGAGGAACGCAAAAAGGCGTGCAGGGATGTTAATCAAAAAGCGACTAAAATCACCCACACGCCCCATTATCGAAAAATAAAAGCATTTACTTTTGCTGATTTGCTACGCCTCCGACATAACAGATCGGCAAATAGCATATGTTTTCATCTTTGATATATGTAGACGCAAACCTCAGCTACACCCGTAGTACAACTGCAAAGCATATAACCCTAGCTTCCGCCGCCTTTTTGCGCCTTTCTTGTATTAATGGCGGGGATAGAGTATAATGCCTATTGCTACAGCGACAGGCTTACTGTGTTTGTGCGTGGATGATTCGTTGTGTCATCCCTGCAAACGTTGGTTGGTGTTTCCTAGGCACCAGCCGAACGTTGTAGCTTTTAAATGCTACAGACAGATATTATCATGAAGTTGAAAATTTTGCAAGAAGAAATCGTTGCATTATGTATAGTGAAAAATGCAAGTTTAATTGCCCACCAAATTTAACCAGATAATAGAAGTCAAATAGCGACTTGATTAGGTATCTTAAACGATTTTGGTACATACGTTTGTTTCAAAAAGCAAGCCTTGAGTTTTTAATTTCATCAATTACGGCATCGGGCGACCAATCCTCGTATGAGTGATAAAGCAAGTAAAAAAGATTTTTTGTAATCTACAATAAAGCAGGTAGGCAATGGGCAAAATGGATTGCCGCTGTGTTAGAATAAGAATACACTATTTGTATCTGGTCAATCTGTTGCTAAATGAATCGATATGTGTAAAATTTTATCCGAATTTATAGTTACAATTTTGAAAATAGGAGGGCTAGTTTATGTATTCAGAATTGCGCACAAGGGAATACACATTAAATAAGCTAAATGGGAAAAATAAGAATTCCCAAGAAAACAACAGTTTCAATGAACATAATTTTTTAAGACCTGAACCCTTGCAGTGTAAGGGGCTAGAAAATCTTTTTAAAGATGATCCAAATAAAGTTAATTGGGCCGAAGCATCAGGATACTATAAGAAACGAAAAAACTCTGAACCCTTGCAGTGTAAGGGGCTAGAAAATCTTTTTAAAGATGATCCAAATAAAATTAATTGGGCCGAAGCATCAGGATACTATAAGAAACGAAAAAACTCTGAACCCTTGCAGTGCAAAGGGCTAGATCCAGATAGTCTTAACCCTCCCAATGTAACCGTAGCGGATAGAGATATAAATAATGTGCATAACATAAACGATATAAGTTACACAGGACTTAGGGAAATGATATATGCTTTAGAGGGCTTGGATGGTGATACAAACGCAGACCTTCCTCCGGAAGAACAACGGGTTGTCTGGAATGAAGATTGCGGGCAGGCCATTATCAGAATGACAAATAGAGAAACAGGCGAACTAACAGAAAATCAATATTTCAACATAGATGATCGAAGCGAAGAAGAAGGGTTTTTAGTAATAGATAACCGTATAGTAATTAATAATGATCGGTTAGCTGAACTTGCAAGCGTAGCAGGTTTAGAGGGTTTTCTTGATATAGCCCATGATGAAAATGGTAATCAAATAATTAACCTGAGAGATAGAACGGATAGTGAACCGATACCGGAAGGACAGGAGCGAGAGGAGTATGAACGAGAAGAAGAGGAGTTAAAAGATTTAGAAGAAGAAGTGTACAATCCTCAAACACCAGATCCCATCTCTACCCAGCCACCCGGAATACCAGTAGTAGAAGACATGGTAGAGTGGTGGAATGATGCTGGGGAATTTTTTGGAGACGGACCTGTAAGACTTAGATATAGGGATGGAGAATACGTAGATGCAAGGCACGAATGGTTAAATTATGGACTATCAGGAGGGGCTGCCGGCGCAGCAAACGTATTGCGAGGTGTGACTACAGAAGATATACTTCGTGAACAAGTAAGACCAAGCAGAGCATACGGATTATATTATAATTTAAGAAGCAGAATCAATTCAGCTTCATCAGGCAATATAGATAGCTCTACTGGATTTGAGTCTCCGGTTGGGAACGTATTCCGTGAGCTTGACGAATTGCACAACACTAGAATGGGTGAAGTTAATGTAGAGAATGCTGAAAGACTTAATAACCTTAATACACGGCACACTGAAAGAATTAGTAGTATTGAAGCAGATAATGCAACAAGACTTAACAATCTTGAAACACGAAATGCTAGAAGGCTAAGTGCTTTTGAGGAAATAAGTGCTAGAAGGTTGAGTGCAGTTGACCCGCAAGATACTACTATGCTTCTTCAGGTTCGATCAGACATCAATGCCAGACGGATCGAAATTCAAAGTGAAAACGCTACCGGTCGCATTAATCTTGTTCACGATAACGATACCAGGCTTCGCCAGGCTCAACTAGATTATACCAATAGACTTCATGATGTTGAAGTACATAATGCTAATAGAGTTCGCCAGGTTCAAATGGAAAATGCCGACAATCTTAATCGAGTTAATGTTGAAAGCACTAACAGGCTTAATCAAATTCAAGCAGAAAGTGCTGCCAGACCTCCTGCTGTTGATACACCCGGAGGCAGAGCAACCAGTGCATTAAGTAATACACCTGATGTAGCTCCAAATAATGCCGGGCGATATCTTAGGGCAGGAGGAAATGTCCTTAATGCAGTAGGTACAGGACTCAGTGTTGCAAGCACCGTGGCAGATGGACTTGAAATTGCTAATTCTTTTGGACAAGATTTTAATGGAAGATATGGAATAAGTGCAGACACAGTGGAAACGACAGCCGGAATAATTGGGGCTTCGGCGGGTGGAAAATGGGGCGGTGTAGCTGCCGGCATGGCTACAGCTGCCGCTAAAGCTAAATGGGGAGCTAAAATAGGGGCTACGATTGGCTCTATTATACCCGGCAAAGGTACTATTATAGGAGGTGTGCTAGGGGCTGTAGTAGGAGGTGCGGCAGGTCTGATAGGAAGTGCAGCCGGTGCAGCTATAGGACGCTGGGGGGGAAGGAGAGCAGCTAACGCAGCAATGGGTGGTGATGAGAGAATTAATGCACGAGAAACAGGATGGTTTAGAAGAAGAGGGAGTAACAATCAATAGATTTGTCCGATAAAATAAGATCTTACATTTTTATCATTAGAAGCAAGAAGGTTGTGAAAAAAATGCGAAATGAATCCAATCGAAAAATTTTGATCCAAGAAGAAAAGGAGGCACTTAGGATAAAGCTATACACTAGTTTGGTTCTTTTTAGTATATTTGTAGCAGTTGTAATATATGTTTTGGTAACGGTAACATTTAGCTCAACTAACTATCGTGGTGATTTCAGATATCGTGTTATTGCCAATAATACTGAAATATCAATTAGTCGCATACAGTCGGGTTCAAGAAGGACAATTAGAACTGAGTTGCATATCCCTTCACATATTGGAGATTTGCCAATTACCAGAATAGACCATCAGGCATTTCGTAATGGAGGTGTTTCTTCCAATCGCAGTTCAGTAACCTGGAGGCGGCTTACCTGTGTTCATATCCCTTACGGTGTAAGGGATATAGGAAGAAGTGCGTTTGCACACAATTTGCTTACTGAAGTGGATATACCTGATAGTGTGACACACATTAGAAGAGAGGCATTTTCAAGCAACTTGCTTACTGAACTAACTATCCCTGACAGTGTAACGCATATTGGCACTAGGGCATTTACAAACAATTCACTTACCTATGTTTCTATTCCGAGTCATACTTCCGTTCACAGAAGTGCTTTTGACTCAAATGTTACCGTGATAAGGAGGTGATTCTATTACATTTTTATCAAAAATTTACAAAAAAACACAAATCCAAGAAGAAGCAGAACTAAAAATATCACAATTAAAAGCAATAACACAAGAAGCAGAGCAGCGTCGGGATCAAGCATTACAAGAAGCAAAGCAACAGCATGAATGGGCACTAAAAGAAGCAGAGCGGAAAAAAACAGAACGTTTAGCAGAAATAGAAGCAGAACAGCAAGAAGCAGAGCAGCGTCGGGATCAAGCACTACAAGAAGTAAAACAACAGCATGAATTGGCGATGCAAGAAGCAATGCAGAAAAAGTAGAATCAACAAGTTTATTCCAAAAAATCAAAAGATCCATAAATCCATTAGGCTGACATTTGCCCTATTTGGATTGCATGGATCCTTTTTACTTTTGATCTAACCCTTAACGAAGTTCTGACAGAAAACAAGTTGAAAAGACAATGAAATGAGGTTGGCAGACAAGCTTAATAATTACTGTCTTAAAATTTATTCTCGCGTGTAAAAATGGGAACTTATTGACATTGCCCTAACCCAAGGTATAATTAAATAAATAGGAAAATTTCCTATGAAAGCTTCCCTGCAAACTAGATGTAGAATGATTTAAATCAGCATAAATTGGAGAACCGTAAAATGAATAGAACTTACGAACGCCGTTGGCTAAAATTTGCCAAAGGTGAAAAAATGAAATTTATCGGACATTTAGACCTCTTGAGAGTATTCCGGGCGGCTATTAGACGCTCCAAACTGCCTATTGCATATTCTATGGGCTTTAATCCTCATCAGCGCATATCTTTTGCATTGCCTTTGCCTGTAGGAATGGACAGCACATGTGAATATATGGAACTCATGCTGGATGAGCCTGTTATAGTTAACGAATTAAAAAAAGCATTAGACGCTCAACTACCGGATGGATTGAGGATACTCTCTGTTTACGAAGTTTCAGAAAACGCTCCTCGTTTGGCAGCAGCATTAACAGCATCAGACTATAGAATGATTTTTCCCGGTGTGGAAGAAGCTAATATCCATATTCAAACTATGCTGGATGCCAATGAGATTAAGGTTATGAAAAAGACAAAAAGCCTTGAAAAAGAAGCAGATATAAGACAAGATATTTTAGATTTAAAATATGATCCCGTGGGGGCAGTAACAATGCAGCTATCCACAGGCAGTACCCGTAATCTAAACCCTATGCTGGTAGCAAAAACTTTGTTTAGCTCAATGAATATAAGCCCTGCTCAACATGATTTAGCAATAACACGGCTGGAGATGTATGGCAAAAAAGATGATTCCAATAATGAAGGCCAACCGGTACCGTTGCATAATATTGCAATATGAAAAGATTATTAATTGACTATCAGCCGGAAGTTGTTCGTATAGCGTATTTATTGGATAAAAAACTTTTAGAGATTTTTATAGATTATAAAGATAAAGGTTCATTAGTGGGGCATATAATAAACGGTGTTGTTAAAAATATTTTGCCCAGCCGATTTGCATTTATTGATATAGGCCAAGAAAAAAATGCTTTTATGAATTTGGATGCAAACAATACCCTAAAACCCGGCCGGCATGTAACTGTACAAGTAAAAAAAGATGCTACCGGAGATAAAGGTGCAAATGTAAGCTCTGTTCTGCACTTTAACGGAAGGTACGCTATAGTATCACCGGGTGTAAGCGAAGAAATTGGAATTTCTAAAAAAATAGAAGATAAATTTGAGCGTAAACGTTTACAAAAATTAGCTGCTAAGTATTTACCGGCAGGGTATAGTGTTATAATGCGAACCCAAAGTAAAGATGTGCAAGAAGAAATCCTTAAACAAGAATTTGAATATCTTGTTGACAAGTGTATATCTGTTTTAGAAACAGCTAAGTACTCTACAGGGCCAACTATTTTATACAATGATAATCCCTTATTTAATGACCTGATAACTGATGATTTGGAAGAAATCATTTTATCTAACGAAGCAGCACTTTCTTATATAAAGTCTGATCGGGTTAAACTATGGGATGAAGAAATAGAATTGTTTACGGCCTTTGATATAGAGCGTCAAATAACCAAAGCATTGCATAGAAATATATGGCTGCCTTGTGGAGGGTTTGTAACATTTGATCCGGTAGAAGCTTGCGTTGTTGTAGACGTAAATACCGGCAAATTTATGGGTAAAAAAAATTATAGGGAAACGGTATTAAAAACTAATCTGGAAGCTGCTGAATGCATAGCAGAACAGATTACCTTACGTAATCTATCGGGCATGATTATAGTCGATTTTATAGATATGCGTGAGGAAGAAGATAAAAATAAGCTTCTTACTGTTTTTGGCCAAGCGTTAAAAAAAAGTCGCATCCCGGCGGATATTGTAGGTATGACATCATTGGGTCTTGTGCAATTAACTCGCCGAAAACAGAGAGAGCCTTTATACCGTTTGTTACAACAGCCTTGCAGTCATTGCAAGGGTACGGGATGGTTTTGAGGAGGGAGTAGATTAAGTATGTATGTAGGAGACATGGGAGAGGCATATATTTTTTTGCCTGAAGGATTTGAAGAAATAGAAGCTGTTACTGTAATAGACGTATTACGGCGAGGCAGAGTGTGTTTGGCATCTTGCTCATTAACAGACAATAAAACTGTATGTGGAAGTAGAGGTACTATAGTAGTTGCTGATTGTACATTTAAAGAGTTTAAAAAGCTATACGATCTTTATGATGTGGAGGCTAAGCATTTTGAGCCTGATAAACCTTTATTAATAATGCCCGGTGGACATGGTGTAGAAAATTACCATTGGTGTATAGGTTTTGAAAATTTAATATTACGACAAAATATTGATTCCGGATATATTGCAGCCATTTGTGCTGCTCCAACTGTATTAGATGATTGGGGTATTTTATCCGAAAAAAATGTTACATGCTACCCAACATTAACCTTAAAAAGTACTACTATCAGCAAAAATTCGGTAGAAGTAGATGGTAACATCATTACGGCTCAAGGGCCGGCATCATCTATGGAATTTGCACTAAAAATTCTTGAAACCCTAAAGGGTACTAAAATACGCGACAATGTCGCTAAACAATTATTGTTTTAAATTATCACGTTTTTCGTGTTAATTTTAATAGATTAAATTGCTATTATAAGCTAATAACAAAAATAAGGAGGCAATTTTTATGCGACTAATCACTAGAGCAGATTTTGATGGGTTGGCATGTGCCACAATCTTAAAGGACTTAGGTGTAATTGATCATTGGAAATTTGTCCACCCAAAGGATTTGCAAGATGGGAAGGTGGATATCACCGATAGGGACGTATTAACAAATGTCCCTTATGTACCGGGATGCAGCCTATGGTTTGATCATCACTCCAGTGAAGAAGAGCGGCTTGGTAGAAATTTCACATTTGAAGGTGATAGTCGTGCTGCTCCCAGTACGGCACGTATAGTTTATGATTATTATGGTGGCGATAAGGCTATGCCACATTTTACGGAAATGGTAGCAGCGGTAGACAAAGTGGATTCCGGACTATTAACTAAAGAAGAAATTATTGATCCTACCGGATGGGTAATGTTAGGTTTTATCATGGATCCTCGTACAGGATTAGGACGCTTTAGTGATTTTACCATTAATAATATTTGCTTGATGGAGCGTTTGATTGAAGATTGCCGCACTATGAAGGTAGAAGAAATTTTGTGCCTTCCTGATGTAGTAGAGCGTATCCAAAAATATAATGAACAAACTGAGAAATTTAAGGAAATGATCCTGGAGCATAGCCAAATTGACTGGGATGTTCTTATTACAGATTTACGCGGTGTAGACCAAATTTACACAGGCAACCGCTTTTTAGCATACAGCTTGTTCCCGGATCAAAATATATCTGTTTGGGTAACTGATGGCAAAGAGAATGAAAATGTTGCTATAGCGGTAGGATACAACATACTAAACCGTACAGCCAGGGTAGATGTAGGAGCACTTATGCTAAAATATGGTGGCGGAGGTCACTACAGGGTAGGCACTTGCCAGGTTCCATATGATAAGGCAGATCAAATATTAGAAGAGATTATAAAGGCCATTAGAGAATCTAACTCTCGGGAAAATGTGGGAGAAGATGAAATGTCCAGTATACTTGAGTTTGCACACGACCTGCTTACGGACTATGACGAGTAATTTATGGAAGATGCAAAAAATGTTGCCGTATTGGAAGGCGTTGTAGAACATATCGTATTCCATAGTGAGGAAAATAGCTATACAGTATTTATTTTAAAGTATGAATCTGAGGCCGGCGAGGAAGAAATAACCTGTACCGGCCATTTGCCCGGGATTGTCCCGGGAGAGGATTTGTGTATTACCGGAACATGGGTAAATAATCCCAAATATGGCCTTCAATTGTCAGTCATGCAGTCAGAAAAAAAGGTTCCTACCTCTGCCGCGGGAATAGAAAAATATTTGGCCTCCGGTGTTATTAAGGGTATAGGTGCCGGTCTTGCAAAGAGAATAGTTTCTTCTTTTGGAGAACATGCCTTTGACGTAATTGCAGAATCCCCGGATAAACTTGCCGCAATAAAAGGCATTACTCCTGCTAAGGCTCAAAAGATTTCAGAAATATTCCATGCTCAAAGCGACCGGCGACAGGTTATTATGCTATTGCAAGACTATGGTATATCCCCGGTTTATGCAATGAAGATATATAAAAAATACAAAGCTCAAACTATTGATGTAGTACAAAATAATCCCTACAAGCTTGCAGAAGATATTGATGGTATAGGTTTTAAAATTGCTGATGATATTGCTAAAAGGGTGGGAATTACTTATGATTCACCTTTTAGGGTTGCAGCAGGCTTGCGATATTGTTTATGGGAAACATCAAGCAACGGGCATGTTTTTATGCCAAAAGAAACGCTTATGATTCAAGCAGCTCAATTATTAGGTGCAGAACATGAGGTTATTGATCATGCTCTGCGCCAAATGCAGATGAACCGACTTGTATATTGCGAAAAATCTGCGGCTTTAAGTGTAATAAATGAAATGGCTGATACATCCGTATTTTTAAGCCATTTTTATCATGCAGAGCTTAATGTAGCACGCAAACTATTTGACCTTTCCAAAGCTGTTCCCGATGATCAAAAAATGGGCTTGCAACAGTTAGCGATTAGGGCGGCAGAGGCGTTTGAAGAAGAAACAGGCTTAGCACTTTCACAAGAGCAGCAACAAGCAGTGGTAGAAGCTGCTTCTAACGGCATATTGGTAATAACAGGTGGCCCGGGTACAGGAAAAACTACAACAATTAATGCAATCTTACATCTGTTATCTTCTTTAAAGTTGAAGATAGAACTGGCCGCCCCCACGGGACGGGCTGCTAAGCGCATGACAGAAACATCCGGACGCGAAGCTAAAACGCTTCATAGACTCTTGGAATCTACATATATTGCAGAAGATTCCCGCCGCCAATCATTTCAGCGTAACGAAGATAATCCTATTGAAACCGATGTGTTGATAATTGATGAAGCCTCTATGGTAGATATTATGTTGATGCAGAGTGTATTAAAAGCCATATCTTTAGGTACCCGCTTAATAATGGTTGGAGACGTGGATCAATTGCCTTCTGTAGGAGCAGGAAATGTGCTTAAAGATATAATCGCAAGCGATTGCATAAAAGTACTGCGGCTAACCGAGATTTTCCGCCAAGCACAAGAAAGCGCGATTGTAATGAATGCCCATAAAATTAATCGTGGGGAATATCCAACGCTTAATGATAAACACAAAGATTTCTTTTTTGTGAAACAGCCTAGAACACATGATGTTATAACAACATTATTAGATTTAGTAGGAAAGCGACTTCCTGCCTATACAGGTGGAGAATCTACGCAAGATATACAAGTTTTAACCCCTATGCGTAAATCTGAACTTGGAGCGACCCAATTGAATCAAGCGTTACAACAACATTTAAATCCACCAAGCCCTAAAAAGAAGGAGCGGGAATTTCGCCGGACGATATTTCGCGAAGGCGATAAAGTAATGCAAATACGTAATAACTACCAAATGTCGTGGCAAATATTAGATGATAGGGGCAATCGAATAGACGAAGGCGAAGGAGTTTTTAACGGAGATGGAGGTACTATTAAACGTATAAATGATGACCGTGAGTTAGTAACCGTCCTTTTTGATGATAATAGGCAAGTTGATTATGACTTTTCTCAATTAGATGAATTAGAATTGGCATATGCAATAACAGTTCACAAGTCTCAAGGCAGCGAATATAAAACAGTAGTAATACCTATACACAGTGGCCCTCCTTTATTATTTAGTCGTAACTTGTTATATACTGCTGTTACCAGGGCAAAGTCTCTATGCGTCATTGTTGGCATACCGGAGACAATGTTTAGGATGGTTGACAATAATAGAGAAGTTAATCGCTACACTGCTTTAGCACATAGATTAAGAATTGTTTTTGGGAGTAGATAAGAGCCTGTTCAAAATCTCCTTTTCACCATTTTTGCGGTCGATATTTCCGCCCTTCTTCGTCATCTCCTCCTAATTTACCTTTGGGTAAATGTCGTCGTCGCTTCCTTGAACCGGCGAAAA
>WQVX01000003.1 GCA_009785615.1 Defluviitaleaceae bacterium
ATCTGCCCTTAGATCCTCATCTCGATAACATTTGGTTATTTGGAAATATTTATCCAAACCTGAGATCATAAGTAGTTGTTTAAATAACTGTGGAGATTGGGGCAAAGCATAAAATTGTCCCGGGTGAGTACGAGATGCTACCAGATAATCCCTTGCTCCTTCAGGTGAACTTTTGGTCAAAACCGGTGTTTCTACTTCAATAAATCCGCCTTCACTTAAAAATCGGCGTACAGTTTGAGATACATGGTGACGCATACGCAAAATTTCCTGAGCTTCGGGGCGACGCAAGTCAATATAACGGTATTTCAGCCGCAGATCTATACCTACATCAGTATCAGCAACCTGAAAAGGCGGAACCTCTGCTTCTGATAACACACGCAGCTCATGTACATCCAGCTCTACAGTGCCGGTAATCATGTCAGGATTTATATTTTCCGGTGTTCTGGCTATTACTTGTCCGGTAGCAGCTACAACATATTCACCTCTTATGGCTTTAGCTTTTTGATAAAGCTCTTGTGTTTTACCTACTGCTATTTGGAATATACCTGTCCTATCTCGCAGTACTATAAAAATTACATTGCTTAAATCTCTTTGCTTATTTACCCAGCCCATTACTGTTATGGTTTGGCCTATTAAAGATTCATTTACATCGCCACAGTAGTGGGTTCGTTTCATACCTGTCATGCTTTCTCCCAATGTTGTTAACCCCTTTCCGGTTTCATGCCGATTACGGCGGCAAAGATTTACACTTATATGCAATTGAGAAATCATTCTCAATGATAATGGCTATTGCCAGACCTGTTTTTACATTATTCAAATAATGCTGCTATGCTTGACGTATATGGGGGCCGGCATATTCCCTTTTGGGTTATAATTGCAGTTATAAGAGAGTGATCCGTAACATCAAAAGATGGGTTGTAGCACTTCACACCTTCAGGAGCTGTTGGTTTTTCAAATAAATTATTTTTTATCTCTTGTTGATCCCTTAGCTCTATTTTTATGTCATTACCGGTCTTACATTCAAGATCTATTGTCGATGTTGGCCCAAATACATAAAATGGTATATTATAGTGCTTTGCAAGTATTGCAACACCCAGCGTACCTATCTTATTTGCAGTATCTCCATTGGCAGCTACTCTATCACAACCAACAAAACAGGCATTGATTTTACCATCCTTCATTACCATAGCTGCCATATTATCACATATTAATGTTACATCAACACCGGCCTTGTATAATTCATAACTTGTTAGCCTTGCCCCTTGAAGTAATGGCCGTGTTTCATCGGCAAAAACTTTAAAGTTAATACCTCTTTCAACACCAAGGAGTATTGGGCCTAACGCTGTACCATATTTAGAAGTAGCAAGAGGCCCGGCATTACAATGTGTTAAAATGCCATCACCATCTTTTATCAAAGAAAGTCCATGCTCAGATATTGCTTTGCACATCGCTATATCTTCGGTCTTTATATCAACACTCTCTTTATAAAGCATCTGTTTAATTTCTGCAATATTGCAATTTTTATTGCTTTCTGCTACTTTAAGCATTCTTGATAAAGCCCAACTCAAATTTACTGCGGTAGGCCGAGAAGAGTTAAGATAATCAGCATCTTTCTTTAGTATTGAAATAAACGTATCAATGTTATCCGCCTCAATTTTATTCGCAAGCACATAAAGGCAAAAAGATGCAAAAATACCTATTGCAGGTGCCCCTCTAACTCTGAGTTTGTATATAGCATCATACATCTCTTCTATTGTTGTAAGAGTGATTGTCCGTTCTTCATTTGGCAATAGTGTTTGATCAATTATCACAACACCGTCCATTTTTGTACTAAAAGCAACATTATCCATTTTTTGCTCCTTATGCTAAGCCAACTTATTTGACCCATTATTGACCGCAGGTTCTTAATAACTCATTGCAATCCTTGGTGGATAAATACGATTTAATATCGTATCTCGTATTGGATCTTCCCACATAGCTAAAAATTCTTCATAAGTGATAAATTCATTTATACCTCCAAGCCATGGATCATTGTAAAAAAATCCATACTGATTAAACCCTGTAAGGGTAATAACATGAACATTAAAGTTAAACATTCCCCTAAGCCAAGTTAAAACCGGGCGGCCTATAGCTAACTGTGCTTGAACATCTTCTATTGAAGCACCTGTCATGTCTATTGCAGAACCCATATATTGTTCCATCATATCCATAAGTGCAGACGGAAGAATGGTAAATCCACCTCCGGAAAAAGGATCTCCTCTAAAACCTAATAAAGGATCCTGAGATCTCGGCATTTCATCTATTAAAGTAAAGACATCTACATCAACATAATTTTGCACTAACATAGCAAAAGCTACTATTTCACAACCGGTAGGAAGTCCTAATGTCTGCTGATTAAGGCTTGGAATGTGCATCAGTACTTCTTCCGGTTTCCAGTTTGTGTCAATCCATTTTTCCACGCCATTATTGTTAATTAACATCCACTCGTTACGCTCATTAAGAATTTGTACTATATGTAAGGAAACTATATCTTTTGGTACTTCATCCCCCATATTACGAAATACGGGGGTGTACCGTCCTATAAAATGTAGATTTGAAGCAGATCCGGCCGCTGCTGAAAGTGCAGCAAATTGAGCACGGGATGAATCGCTTGTATTAGTATTCATAAAATAAGCATGTGCCATTTCTCGGTAAAGGGCAAGTGTTGCTGCTCTTTCTTCTATTAACCTTGTAAGTGCGATAAACAACAAAGCCATAAAACTTAACACAATAGTTGCAACCAGTATAATAAAAAAGGTTAAAAATCTTTTTGAAACCAAAAATATCCCCCCAATAATGTATCAATCCAACATTTCAAGAGTTGAATACAGCTTTTTAATATAATGGATATCTTGAGGTAACTTCCTCTGCAAGTTTTTTTGCCTTTTCTACCTCATTATCTTTAATTATCATAGCAATAATATTTGCAATTATCTTCATATCTTCTTCTACCATGCCACGTGAAGTAACCGCAGGTGTTCCCAAACGAATGCCACTGGTTACAAATGGGCTTTTAGGATCAAAAGGTATGGTATTTTTATTGCAGGTGACGCTTGCGGCATCCAAACGCTTTTCTGCTTCTTTTCCTGTAATATCCATGTTTTGTAAATCTACCAGCATAAGATGGTTGTCTGTGCCACCGGATACTAAATTAAAGCCATGGTTCATAAGTGATTCGGCTAAAACAGCAGCATTTTTGATAACTTGTCCACTATATTCTTTAAAGCTATCTTCAGATGCCTCTTTAAATGCAACTGCCTTTGCTGCAATAACATGCATTAAAGGCCCTCCCTGAATACCCGGAAACACTGCTTTATTTACTTCTTTTGCATGTTCTTCCTTGCAAAGAATTAAGCCACCTCGGGGGCCTCTTAAAGTTTTATGTGTAGTAGATGTAGTAAAGTGAGCATGGGGTACAGAACTTGGATGGTGCCCTGCGGCTATAAGTCCTGCAATATGTGCTACATCTGCAAGAACGTAAGCTTCTATTTCGTCCGCGATAGCTCTAATTTTTTCAAAATCTATAATCCGTGGATATGCACTTGCTCCGCATACAATCATTTTAGGACGATTTTTAAGGGCAATATCACGCATTTCATCATAGTCAATACGTTCTGTATCCTGACGGACACCATAATCTACTACTTTGTAGTAAGTTCCGGACATACTTACAGGGCTTCCATGGGTCAAGTGTCCGCCATGAGAAAGGTTCATGCCCATAATGGTATCTCCGGGTTTAAGATATCCAAAATAAACTGCCATATTGGCTTGTGCTCCGGAATGGGTTTGCACATTTGCATGTTCGGCATTAAACAGTGACTTGGCTCTGTCTATAGCCAATTGCTCTGTAATATCTACCATGCTGCACCCGCCATAATAACGCTTACCCGGATATCCTTCAGCATATTTATTAGTAAGGGGCGAACCCATAGCAGCCATAACTGCTTTACTTACAAAATTTTCTGATGCAATCAATTCTATGTGGCTACGCTGGCGGTTAAGCTCTAAATCTATAGCTTTAGCCAACTCCGGATCGTATCCCTGAATCTCTTTAAAGTCATACATGCTATCGCCTCTTTCTGTATGGTGAATAAATCAAAAGTTCGGTAAATGATACTGGGTATAGTTCATTATATCATATACATTGAAATTTTCTATACATTGATTCAAGATACTTTTGTGGCATTTTACACCATTCTATCCACTTGATTCCGGCATCTTTTGTATGCATTGGTTGTCGCCTTACAAATGTTGTGGTAGTATAGGTTTGCATAATTCCACAAAATTTGATAAAGAAAGGTGTTTAACATGGCAAGAAAAAAAACGGGAGATGGAGCTAAAACTCCAAAAAAAGCTACAAGTAATAAAGATAATGCCACCAAAGCCAAAATAGTAAACAAAATCAAAGGAAAGAAAAAACCAAATGCTACAATAAGAAATGGAATTTTGTCTTTACTCTGCGTTGTTGTTGCAATTGTTTTCTTTATGTGGCAGCAATCTACCCAAGAATCTGTACCAATCCCTGAGGGTGAAATATCTATACATTTTATAGACGTAGGGCAGGGGGACAGTATTTTGATTCAAAGTGCAGACCACGCTGTGTTAATAGACGCAGGCCCATCTTCAGCCGCCCAAAACATAATAAATCACCTGGAATACGTGGGCGTTAGTACAATAGATTTTGTAGTAGCTACACATCCTCATGCAGATCATATTGGTAGTATGCCCGGCATACTGGACCGTTTTGATGTAAGAGAAGTATGGATGCCTGACCGTTACCATACTACAGCTACATTTGACAGATTTTTAGATGCGATAGAACGCAATGGCTTGCAATACACGGCGGTAATGGCAGGCGATATTTTATCCGCAGGAGATATTCAAATGACTGTTGTAGCTCCCAACAGCAGCGGGCATGGTGGTTTGAACGATTACTCTATTTCGCTACATATGCAATTTGGACAAACTTCCTTTTTATTTACCGGTGATATGGAAGCCATATCAGAAGTAGAAGTACTTGAAGCCGGCTGGAATATACAGTCTACCGTATTGGAAGTATCTCATCATGGTAGCCGTACTTCTACTACAGAAGCTTTTTTAGATGCAGTAAACCCGGAAATTGCAGTTATTAGCGTAGGTGCAGGAAATCGGTATAATCATCCGCATAGAGAAGTTATGGATAGACTTTATGAACGCGGTATACAAGTATTACGCACAGACGAATTGGGAACAATTATACTTGTAACTAATGGCGAAACTGTATATCGCTATAACTAGCAGAATGTTCCTAAAACGAATTGAAGGGGGATTTAAATGGCATTAGTAATAGATCGGTTTGAAGAAGGTTTAGCAGTACTGGAAGATACCGAAACTTTTGAATGTATTGAGTGCCCTGTAGCAAATTTGCCAAAAGGTGCCCGAGAAGGTGACGTACTTACTAAATCAGGCGAGGGTTATTTGCTTGATCCAAAAGAGACGGAAGCTCGTATTTTAAGGATAAAAGAAAAAATGAAAAGATTAAAAAAGAATTAGAAGCTGTATGTAACTCTTGAGATACCGGATTGTGGCCCTACCATCAGGGCCTTTTTTTGTAACAGGATTTGACACGTGGTTAATCTCATAGTAAACTCAATCTACCAATAATATCCATAAAAAGGAGATACATATGCACAAGGTTAACTTAGGAAAAGGGATAAAAAATGTTCACTTTATAGGAATAGGTGGTATAAGTATGAGCGGCCTGGCAGAAATCCTTCATCGTGAAGGATATACTGTATCCGGCTCTGACTGGATGGCTTCTGATATTACAAAACACCTGTCCGGTTTAGGAATAAAATTTAAGTTGGGAAATGATGCTGCCCATATCACAGAGGATATTGATTTAGTTATACACACTGCTGCTGTTAAACCTGATAATCCGGAATTATCTGTCTCTCGCAGTAAAAATATTCCTATCATAGATAGAGCTAAACTTTTAGGCATCATTATGGAAGGTTATAAGTATTCTGTGGCGGTAGCAGGAGTGCATGGTAAAACTACAACTACTGCAATTATCTCAGAGGTGTTAATGGCAGCACAGCTAGATCCAACTATATCTATTGGAGGATTTATCGAATCTCTTGGCAGTAATTTTAGAATAGGCAATTCTCCTTATTTAGTATTGGAAGCATGTGAGTACTTCGACAGCTTTTTGCAGTTTTATCCCAATATAGGTGTTATACTAAACATTGACAGTGATCATTTGGATTACTTTGGTTCATTAGAACGACTGATGGATTCTTTTCATCGTTATGCTAAAAATATTCCGAAAGAAGGCACTTTAGTCATTCACAAAAATACTGAATTTTTTGATGATGTTACTTCCGGCTTGGAATGTAATATTATAACCTATGGCACATCTTCTGCTCACTTTTGGGCTAAAGATATTCGATATGACAGCCATGGGATGCCAACTTTTTATATTATGAATGGTACTGAGCCTTTGGCAGAGGTAACATTACAACTACGAGGCACACATAACATAGATAATTCTTTAGCAGCAATTGCTGTGGCATCAGCTTTGAATATTCCTATCAACTCCATAATTAAAGGACTTTCCCAAGCTACCGGTGCCAAAAGACGTTTTGAGCACAAAGGAACATTTAAAGGCATGACTGTAGTTGATGATTATGCCCACCATCCTACTGAGATAAAGGCCAGCTTATCCGCTGCGGCAAACGGTACTTATAAACGAATAATATGTGCTTTTCAGTCGCACACTTACACTCGCACCCAAAACTTACTTGCAGAGTTTGCGGCATCTTTCGAGTATAGTGATATTGTACTGATATTGCCCATCTATGCTGCAAGAGAAGTTTCCACAGGCCCTTATCCTAACTATTTAGCTGAACTTTTAACAGATGGAATCCAAAAACATGGCAAAACAGCGCGTTTTATGGAGAATTTTGAAGCCGCTGCTCAATGGCTGGAAGATAATGCCCAACCTGATGACCTGTTGATAACTATGGGAGCCGGAGATATTCATGTTTTGGGTGAAAACTTGATATCTACGGGACTTTAACGGATATAACATTAAGTTTTTATTGAGTTATCCACATTATCCACAGGGATAACTTCATTTATTCTTAAAAAATTTTACAAGAGGTTTTAAAAGTCTACAATTACGTTAGTTCTCCACAATCCCGTAATTGTAGGCTTTTTTAAGATTTTTACTTCTAAGGCTGTGGATAACTAATTTGAGATTGCCCAAAAATCAAGGAATTCGTCAAAATTTTTTCCACAGAGTTATGCACATTTTTCAAAAAAGCTGTTGATAAATTTTCGCTACACAAGTTCTCTGGAATATTGTAGACTAGTGTCAGTAACTACAATTTAGAAAAGAGGAAATCCTTATGCGACCCATTACTTTTAAAATATCATATGAAGCATCTATATCCTTGCCATTGATTTTTATTGACAGGTATATGTCGTCTTGCACACCGGTATATGCTTTAATTTACATATATGGTTTGCGTCATACTTTAGCTAATGGACAGGGCTTATCTACCCAGGCTATTAGCGAGACTTTTCATATTTTAGAGACAGATGTGCTTAATGCTTGGAAGTATTGGGATGACCAAGGATTAATTAAAATGGATACTCAAAATGAAGGGATGTCCATTGAATTTTTACCTTTTCCTGAACAACAGCAGCAACCTGTTAAAAAGCCATTATCCAAACCTGTTGACATAATGCATCCGCAAGAAAAGCCATTGTCTAATGCTGTTGATGTAATTCAGCCACCAACTTTCAATCTATCGCTTAGGCCACAATACACGCCGGAAGAATTAGCTTTTTATAAAAATCAAAGTGAAGATGTAGCAAACCTTTATAAGCATGGAGAGCAGACTTTAGCTAAAATGCTCGCGTATCATGATATGAACATACTCTTTGGTTTTTATGATTGGCTTCGCTTACCAATGGATGTTATATTTTATATGATGAGTTATTGTGCAGAAAATGGTCATCGTGATCTTAGATATATAGAAAAGGTCGCTTTGGATTGGGCAGAACGTAGCATAAACACTGTAGAAACTGCCAAGGATTATGTCCAAACCTTTGATAAGGACTTCCGCGAGATAATGAGAGCATTAGGGAACCCGTCAGCTTTTCCATCTCCAACACAGCGTAAATTTATGCAAAAATGGCTTGAAGAAATGGAAATTCCTCTGTGCTTAATACTGGAAGCTTGTGATCGATCGGCTGTTCAGCTAGGAAAACCTAATCTAAAATATGTACATAGTATTGTTGAAGCTTGGTACAATAAAGGAATTAAAACTTTGGAAGAGGTAGATGTTGCTGAGGCAGATTGGCATAAAGAAGAATCAGATAAAAAACGGACAGGCAGGCCGGTAAAACGTCGTAATCGTTTTGCTAACTTTAAACCACGTGAAAAAGATTTTGCGCAATTAGAAAAAATGGAGAGAGAATACCTGATGAAGAGTATTGAAGGATGAGTTATAAAACGGTTTTTAAAGATATTATGCGGGAGTACGAATCCGACAGAGATCGTGCTGCCAACCTTTTAAAAGAACGAAGAGAGGAAGTATATCGCTATCTTCCCGGAGTAAAAGAAATAGATGAAGAACTTTCTCAGATAGGTATCAGTGTAGCAAAACGACTTTTAAAAGAGGGTGCTGATACCAAATCACTTATTGAAAATATGAAAAAGCATTCTGAAAAACTGAAAGCAGAAAAGGAACATCTTCTTTCCGAAATTGGTGTGTCTAATAATTATTTTAACGCCATTTATCGTTGTAATTTATGTGAAGATACCGGGTATCTGACTAAAGAATTATCTCGCACAAATAGGTGCCAATGTCTTAAACGACGGTTAATAGATAAATATTACGATTTATCAAGTATCAGAGGACTTCTTGAGGCAGAAAATTTTGATACATTTGATATACGTTACTATAGTGATGAGATACTTCCTTCTGAAGGAATATCCCCCAAAAACAATATGGAACTTATCTTTAAAAATGCTATGAAGTTTGTGGATGATTTTGGACAAACATTCCAAAATCTTCTGTTTTACGGAGAGACCGGAATGGGCAAAACATTCTTATGTAATTGTATCGCAAAAGATTTGTTGGACAGAGGGCATACAGTACTATATGTAACAGCCCCAAGGATTTTTAAGCTGGTAGAGGACTATCGCTTTAACCGTGATGAAATGGAAGATCCTAATTATGCAATAGATGCCGTAACAGATGTTGACCTGCTTATATTAGATGACTTGGGAGCTGAATTTAGTACACTTGTCACCAATAGTACTTTATTTGATATAATTAACCAAAGATTACTTGCCAAACTACCCACGGTTATTTCAACCAACCTTCAGCTTGCAGAGCTTGAGACACACTATACAGAGCGGATAATTTCGCGCTTTTTTGGCAATTACAAAATATCCAAGTTTTTTGGCGATGATATTAGGCTTAAAAAGAAATATAAAAATGCCTAGGGAGGGATGTTATATGTTTAAGAGGCTAGTTTTTATACTATTAACATGTACATTGTTAGTAGTGCCTGCATGGGCGCAAGACACCCAAGATGAATATGAAGAATACCCGGATGAGTATTACGAGTATCAGAGTGACGAAGTTCAAAGTCCTCATAGAATACCATACCTTGTAGCAGTCCGTGGAGCTACCCGCAATGTAGCTTCTGTTACAGCTTTTGATAACATGATTACAGATTTACAAGAGATGCGTACAAGTTTGCAAAATATGCGTGAGCACATGCGCAGGTCAGGTACTCACAGCCGAGATGAAATACTACGGATAGACCGTCAAATTGGAGACATAAGTGCTAATATAAATACCATGCGTGTGTCCCAAGAAATGTCTCGTATTGCAACAGAATTTTCTATGCGCAATACTATGACAACTATTGCTAATACCCATTTAGATATTCAATTGCTGGAAGCTACTTTGGAGCAAGACCAAACTAATTTGCATATAGCACAATTGCGCTTTGACGCCGGTTTAATCAGTGAAAGTGATCTGCGAGCTATTGAGCTAAATGTTCAGCAAAGAGAATCCGGCTTGGCAACTTTGCAAGTATCTTTAGCAACAGAGCAACAAAATTTAAATCGAATTTTACAGAGACCATTAACCGGTTATTACTATGTGTATCATAATAGGGAATTAATTGACCTTCCTGCTAATATTGATGATCACATCCGTAATACAGTTAGACAACAGCCAAACGTTCGTCAAAGGGATATTTCCAGAGGGCGAGCAAGAGCTGTTCTCAATAGCTATGGAGCACCATTCGGATCTCCGGAACGCCAAGAGCAAGAGCGCAACTACAATCAAGCAACACGAGAATATAATGAGGCAAGGCGTAACGTAGAAACTGCATTGCGCAATCAATACAATAGCCTAACTATGCTGTTACAACAAAATGAATCTTTAGCAATAGATTTGCAACGTGCAAAAGAACGTATTGAAACCATAGAACTTAACTATCAAGCAGGTCTTGCTACTCCTTTTGATATAGAAGCTGCCGGACTTGGAATTTTAAGTGCAGAAATCGCAATTGAACGGAATTTAAATACTTTTTGGAATGCACAATTTATGTTTGAATACCCATTTTTACTTGGGAATTAGAATAATTTTGTTATATTTTATAGCACCTCCACTTCGCACTAACGTGCTTCGTGTCGGTGAAGGGGGCGCAATTTCCGCTTGCATCAACACGTAAACGTGTTAATGTCAATCGGAATTGCTATATAACAAAAAACGCCTATAAGTTCCATATTATTGGAATTGTAGGCGTTTTTTCAATACGCATTAATATCAATCGGAATTGCTATATGCAAAAAAACAAGCCCATCTTTTGGACAGGCTTGCTACAAGATAGTTCATTCATCGAATTCACGTTAATTACATAGGTCTTAACTACATAAATCAGCAATTTCTTGAGGAAATTCATCTTTTTTCCAGTTTACACAGATAATAAATTCTACATCATTTTTCTCTGATAAAACCTTGAGACGTTTGGCTAACTTTACTAAACAATCAGCATCCAATGTTTCTAAGATATTGGTAAGTCCATCAATGTAGACGGTTTTGATGTCACTGTCCATTGCAAGTATCCCAAGAACAAACCCCGCAAATTCACGATAATTAGATAAAACTCCCCGACCTGCCTCTATAAAACGAATACTATAATGCAAATCGGATGTAGTTCGACGGTCATCGTCAATAAAAACTAGGTTTCCGTCTGTTGATTTTAATTGTTGATTAGCCTTATCAATGAGCAGCTTGGTTTTGCCTTCACCTTTACCGCCGGCAATAAACTGTACCATAAGAAAATCTCCTCCCGTTTATCAGGTTTTAACTGGTTTGTTTTAGTATATCATAAGAATTAACAATGGTCACTTGAAAATTTCCTTATATTTTCATAATATATAAAGAAGCTGTACTCACAGCTTTTAAATTTGAAAAGGATGAAAAATATTAAAACAGATAGGGGAAGATTTAAAGATGTTGATAAAAACGCTAAACAGCAACAATATGGGGCAAAACATATATTTGTATTATGATGAAAAATCCGGCGAAGGCGTATTAATTGATGCCGGATGTAGCGAAGCCGACCACGAAAAAATTTCTACTTTCATTAATGAAAACAATATCACAATTAAGGCAATTTTACTTACCCATGGTCATTATGATCATATCATTTCTGTAGATACAATGAAAAACTTAACTTCGGCTGTGGTTTGTAGCCATGAGTTGGAAAAGCAAGTACTGGAAAACCCGGATCTAAACATTTCTACTCGCATAGGTTTAAAATTAACGATTACTCCGGATCGACTTTTTAATGATGGGGATGTTTTTAGATTTGGGAATGCCGCGTTAAAAGTATTGCATACACCGGGCCACACTCCCGGCGGAGTATGTTATTACGATGAGGAAAATGGTTATTTATTTTCAGGTGATACTTTGTTTAAAGAATCTATAGGCCGCACAGATTTCTTATTAGGAAATTTTCAAGTTCTTCTTAAAAGCATATCAGAAAAACTCTTTACATTGCCTGATAGCACTCAGGTGTATCCCGGTCATGGATCAAGCACAACAATAAAGCACGAGGTGCAGAACAATCCGTTTGTGTAGATTTAAAAAACGTGAGTTTGATGAACATTTTTTGTTCATCAAACTCACGTTTTTTACTACCCTTGCGGGAATTTTATATAAACCCTGGTGCCTTGGTCGGGTTCACTTTCCAATTCAATTGTACCATCATGATAACGTACAACATGCTTAACTATTGAAAGTCCTAAACCTGCCCCACCTGTTTTTTGGTTGCGGGAATGCTCCACTCTATAGAAACGTTCAAATATTCGGTATTGTTCTTCTTTAGGAATTCCAATGCCTGTATCGGTTACAGTTATGTAAATAGCTTTGCCTCTACCGGAAACCGCTACTTTAACTTCCCCTTTAGGCTTATTGTAGCGGATAGCATTAGAAATCAAGTTAGTAAACATCACATAAATAAGATGGCGATTACCTTTAACAACACAAAGAGGGTTGTTTACTAAAACCAGTTGCACTTGTGCCGCCATTGCTGCGGCTCTCATGCTTTCAATAGCTTCTGTAGCTACTTTGTATATATCAAAGCGTACAAAAGCATCCTTTCCGTCCATTTCATCTATTTTAGACAAAAACACAATATTTTCTATCATATCTATCATTCGCTGAGATTCAAAATGTATCTTTTTAGCAAAATAAATTACATCTTCTGACGTGGACTGCCCCTTGCTGATTATTTCTGCAAATCCTGCTATACATGTAAGAGGGGTGTTAAGTTCATGAGAAACGTTTGCAGAAAATTCGCGCCGCATTTTTTCAGCAAGCTGACGTTCTGTGATATCTGCAATTAGAACAATAGCACCCTTATCTGCGGAAGGAATAAATGAGATTTGATAAATTTGATCTGTTTTTGCAACTTCCATAACCAGTTGGCCACCATGCCCTTGCAAGGCTGCTGTTACCTTGTCTAAAAAGCTAATATTACGAGATATATAGTTTATGTTTTTGCCCTCAACTTCTTCATTTGTATCAAAAAGAATATGGGCACGAGAGTTTGCTGTTATTATAGCACCAAAACGATCTAACATAATAAAACCCTCTTGCATATTTCCAAAAATAGAACGTATAGTCTCTGCCAACTCTGATAATTCGGATACCTTAGATTCAATTTCATTTTGCTGGCGCAAAATTGTGCGCACAAAAGAAGATAATTCGTCGTAGGTGTCTATATCTTCCGGCGATTCAAAATCAATTTTGCTTACAGATTCAGTAATTTTTTTTGCTATACTAAAAGCCAGTCCATAATTAATTGTTACTACAATAACCGCAAGTACTGCAATTGTAATTACCAGTACAAAAGTTGGCAAATTTATTAAAATATTAATAAAAGCCACCATCTCATTGTAAAAAAAGACAGCCAATGCTATAGCCGTCGCTGCCAATATTAAAAGTGTGGATAGGCACATGCCTATAAAAATTTTTCTGCGCATGTTACAACACCCCTCGTATTTTGGAACATAGTTAGACTTGTCCAGTCTATTATAACGCAGTGCTAACCTTATATCCTACCCCGCGCACAGTTTTTATTAACTCGCCACAAGATCCAAGCTTTTTACGCAAAGATCTAATTTGCATGTCTACATTACGATCAGCAGGCCCGCCGTCGGCACTAGCTTTCCAAACTAAATCCAAAAGCCGCTCTCGGGACATAGCTAAGTCTTTGTGGCAAAGCAAACAATACAGCAGTTCAAATTCCAGATACGTTAAACAAACATCTTGACCCTGCACAGAAACTATCCGCCTTTTAGTGTCCATAAAAAGCTCGCCAAATATTAATTCTGTTGCAACAATCTCTTCATGGGTGCGACTACGGCGCAAAACTGCTCGTACACGAGCCAAAAGCTCATCTACCGAAAAAGGCTTAGTAATATAATCATCTGCCCCGGCGTCCAAGCCTTCAATCCTATTTTGTTCATCACGGACAGCAGTCAGCATAATTACCGGAATAAGCTCGGTATCTTTAGAACGTTTAAGACTTCGTAAAATGTCTAATCCATTCTCTTTTGGTAACATAATATCCAACAAAATAATAGCAGGTTTTTCTAATTGAATTTGCTTCCAAAAAGTCTGAGAATCCTCAAAAGCTACTACGCTGTAACCTTCAGATTTAAGGGCATAATAGACTAACTCTCTAATCCCGTCTTCATCTTCTACTAAGAAAACACTTGCCACACAAACCACTCCCTAATAGGCATAAGGTTATAATGTACTCTGCATCTTTGGATGATGGCCCGTGATAGAAAACTCAACCCATTCTGCAATATTTTCTGCATGGTCGCCAATACGCTCAAAGTATTTAGCTATCATCAATAAATCAATAGCTTGACCTATATTGTCAGGATTACTACAAATCACACCTGTTAAATCTGATTTTGCGGCATAAAAAAGCTCGTCTACCTCGTTATCAGCTTCCAGTACAGTTTGGGCAAGAGCTAAGTCCCTTTTTACATAAGCATCAATGCTATTTGTTACCATTTTGGCAGTAGCCTGTGCCATTTTTGGAATATGTTCTACTGTCTTAATATAGGTTTGGTCTAACATACCAATTATAATTTCAGAAATATCAGCGCATTGATCGCCAATACGCTCCATGTCAGTAATCATTTTAAGTGCAGCAGATACCACTCGCAAATCTTTTGCTACAGGCTGGTGCAAAAGAAGCAACTTTAAGCACATGGATTCAATTTCTTTTTCCAGGTCATCAATTTCATGATCACAATCAATAGCTTCTTGGGCAATTTCAGCATTTTGGGTAACTAATCCCTTATGGGTAAGGGTTATAGCTTTTTCTACAAGAGTCCCCATTTCTATTAAATGCTGGTTTAGTTCGTTCAATTTTTCGTCAAAATTTTTTCTCATATCAACCAAACCTCCCTCTTATATAATCATCCGTAGATTTTTCCTTTGGATAACTAAATAACTGTTCTGTGTCGTTACATTCTACCATTTTTCCCAATAAAAAGAAAGCGGTTCGATTGCTTATTCTGGCAGCCTGCTGCATATTATGAGTAACTATTATTATACTGTATTTCTCACTTAAATTGCTAACAAGCTCTTCTATTTTACCGGTAGAAATGGGATCTAGTGCAGATGTAGGCTCGTCCATTAAAAGTACTTCCGGCTCTACTGCTAAAGCTCTGGCAATGCATAACCGCTGCTGTTGCCCACCGGATAGACCCAATGCCGATTTTTTTAAACGATCTTTTACCTCATCCCAAATAGCAGCATCTTGCAATGCCTTTTCTACAATTTCATCCAGCATATGTTTTTTACGTATACCATGAGTGATAGGCCCAAAAGCGATATTATCATAAATACTTAGAGGAAATGGGTTTGGTTTTTGAAATACCATCCCTACCCGCTTACGCAATACATTAATGTCCATATCTTTGTAAATATCTACACCATCCAGCAATATATCACCCGTGATGCGACAGCCGTCTACCAGGTCATTCATGCGGTTAAGAGATTTAATCAAAGTGGACTTTCCACAACCGGACGGCCCAATAAATGCCATAATTTCATTTTCATTTACAGTTAAGTTAATGTCTTTAAGAGCCTGAAAATCAGAATAGAACAGATTCATATTTTTAATTTCAAAAGTATTCAAGGTATTTATCCTTTCGCAATTTTCTTTGCTAAAAATGCCGAAACTGTATTAATAAAAAACACTACTAACAAAAGAACTACACCGGTTGCATATGCCTCATTAGTATGGAGAGCTTCCCCGGAAAGTACCCACATATGTACTGTCAGGGTTCTAACAGAATTGCTTAAAGATTCCGGGAGTTGGGCAATTGTTCCGGCGGTAAATATCAATGCTGCTGATTCGCCTATAATTCTGCCAATGGCTAAAATCACACCGGCAAATATTCCCGGCATGGCCGATGGTAAAACTATACGAAAAACTGCCCTCAATTTCCCTGCACCCAACGCAAAAGCTCCCTCACGATAACCATCGGGCACCGACTGCAAAGCTTCTTCTGTAGTACGTATAACCAAAGGCAGTATCATAATTGAAAGAGTTAAACTGCCCGCTAAAAGAGAGAAGCTCATTCCTAAAAACACAACAAAAAACAGCAAACCAAATAATCCGTATACAATAGAAGGTATCCCGGCTAAAAGATTTGCTGCAGTGCGTATCACCATTACCACTTTACTACCCCTTTTTACATATTCCACCAGATATATCCCTGTGAATATACCAAGAGGTACAGCAAAAGTCAATGTTAAAAATACCATTACAATGGTGGATACAATAGATGGAAACATAGATACATTATCTGTAGTATACCGTATCTCAAACAAAGTTGGTGTAAGGTGCGGTACTCCATTAACTAAAATATAAAGTATGATAAACATTAACACAAAAATCGTAAATCCTGCAAAAATCCAGGTTAAACTTGCAAGTATTGTATCTGAAATTTTTGTACGACTCATATTTACATACCACTCTTTCTAGCTATAAAGGTAAATGTTAAATTAATAAGGAGGATAAATACAAACAACACCACTGCTGAAGCTATCAGCGTTTCACGGTGCAATCCGGATGCATAACCCATCTCCATTACAATATTAGCCGTAAGAGACCTTGCCCCGCGCAACGCATGTATGGGCATACGCGCATGATTGCCCGCTACCATAACAACTGCCATAGTCTCCCCTATAGCCCGCCCAATCCCTAAAATTACTGATGCCAAAATCCCGGATTTTGCAGCCGGAACTATTACAAAAAAAACACTGCGTGTGTGGCTTGCACCAAGGGCTAATGCACCTTCATAGTAATTTTTAGGTACGGCACGGATAGCACTTTCAGATATGGCAATTATAGTGGGCAATATCATTATACCCAAGAGTATAGAAGCGGACAATATGGACATACCGCTTGCCCCTCCCGGTAAGTGCCCTGTAAATTGGATTGCCAGTACTCTAACGATGGGAACTATTACAACTATTCCAAAAAAACCATATACTACAGATGGGATACCTGCAAGCAGATTTACCACAGGCTTTAAGAAAAAATACAACTTATCAGGGCACATATATGCAAAAAAGATAGCTGTAAAAATACCAACAGGTACTCCAATAATTATGGCTCCTATCATAAAATAAATACTTCCTACAATCATTGGAAGAATACCAAATTGAGGAGTAGCAGGATATTGGCGCAAAGGTGCCCATTCTGTGCCCAGTAAAAATGCACGCACACCTACTTCTTGTATAGCAGGTATTCCATTAGCAAATAGAAATATGCATATTAATAGTAAAGCCAAAATAGAGGTACTGGCACAAAACAAAAAAAACTTTTCCATTACTGCTTCCCTAACATTAATCAGAGTTTTATCTGACATAACTTTATCCCTTTCCGGTTGCTTTAAATTTACAGCAAAACAGAATGTGGAAATTCAATCCACATCCTGCTTATATGAAAATATTCCCTAATTAAGAAGATCACTCCAATTGTGTATGTTACCCATAAATACCTGCCGGATTTCTTCTACAGATAGATTTTCCAGAGGGTTATTGTTGTTTACAATAATTGCAAGACCATCGTGAGCCACAGTAATACTGTCAACTACCTCTAGTTCATGAGCATGAAGCGCACGAGAGGACATACCAATATCAGCAGTACCATCCCTGGCGGCAGTAATGCCGGCACCGGAACCACTTGAATGCACTTCAACATTTGCACTTGGGTTAACTGTCATATAAGCTTCTGCTATTCTTTCCATAACAGGTGCAACAGAAGTGGAGCCTGTAATTACAACATTGCCACTAGCTCCACCACCCGCAAATGCCGGGGCAGTAGCATCTACGCTTATGTAGCCACCTGCAACCACAATTGCCTGCCCTTCCGCAGAAAGAACAAAATCAAGGAAGTCTTGGGCAACAGCATTCAAATTACCAATAGCCAAATTAAAGCTACGGAAGATTGGATAAGACCCATCTTGTACAGTTTCAGGAGAAGCAGGAACACCTTCAATGCTAACAGCAGATACAGTATTATTCAAAGAACCTAAAGAGATGTATCCTATTGCATAAATATTTCCTGATACACTTGTGATTACAACACTGGTTCCATTAGCAATATCCGCTTCGCTGGATGTATGGTCAACGCCATCTATTTCAATACCCAGCAATTCAATAAATGCACCTCTTGTTCCGGAACCATCTTCCCTAGATATCACATTGATTGCTCTGTTAACATTAAAACCCGACACAGATTGTTGAGACGCTTGTGAATTTGAACCTCCACATCCTGTTAATAACATTGCTCCAGTTAAGGCAGTCACAATTCCTAATAATCTAAATTTTTTCATTAAAAGTATCCTCCCTTTTTTCGTACAAAGTATACGCAATAATTCATTACAAATGCATTACATATATATTATAAAATTACTTTGTAAAAGAAAAAAGTAGAAAATATAAATTTTCTGTAAAATTTTGCAGCTTATGCTGCATTAGTAAACTCCCCCCTCACTGCTTCGCAAGAATAACATCTTGCATCGTATAGAATCCCGGTGCTTTACCTTTCATAAAACAGGCAGCTTTTAAAGCTCCTACCGCAAATACTTCCTTGGAAAGAGCTTGGTGGCTAAACTCAATTACTTCGTCAGTGCCGGCAAATACAACAGAGTGTTCTCCCACTATAGTTCCTCCACGTAAGGCGTGAAAGCCTATTTCGTTAACACCCCTTTTGTTGCGCATGGTTGATCGGTCATACACATAATCCATTTGATTATCCAGAGATTGGTTAATAGTGTCAGCCAACAACAATGCTGTACCACTTGGGGCATCTACTTTTTGATTATGATGTTTTTCAATAATTTCAATGTTAAAGTTTGAATCATGCAGCAATTTAGCCGCTTGTTGAACCATATTAACCAATAAGTTAATACCTAAAGACATATTTGCCGATTGGAGTATTGCAACTTTTTTTGAAGCATCATAAACATCCTCAATTTGTTCTTTAGAAAGCCCTGTGGTACAAATAACTAAAGGCATCTGTCTTTTTATTCCAAAATTCAATAAAGATGGTATAGTTTCTACTACAGAGCAATCCACTATCACATCAGCATCCAAGTCACAATTATCAAGGTCAGAATAAGTGGGAAAGGCAAGGCCGCTCCCACTTCCAACAATATCTATACCTCCAACAATTTCACAATGCTTATCATATTGCGCTAAATTACTTATTGCATTGCTTAGTTTACCCATACATCCATTTAAAATAATCTTTGTCATTAAAGTAACCCGTATCCCCTCATTTGTAAAATTAGCTCATCCTTTAAATCATTGTCAATACAAGTAAGGGGTCGCCTGCAAGAACCCATCTCAAAGCCTAATAAATTAAGAGCCTCTTTTACAGGCATAGGGTTAACATCAGCAAAAAGTGAACGCACAAGCCCCAACATTTCTAACTGCATTTTAGCACTTCCCTTTACATCGCCTTCTAAGTATTTTAAAACCAAGTCATGCATCTGCTGAGGCGCAATATTAGCAATAGTAGAAATGACACCTATGCCCCCCAAAGAAAGAATCGGCACAACATGATCATCATTTCCACTATATACGTCTATATTAGAGCCACAAAGCTCAATAACCTGCGCAATCTGTACAATATCGCCGCCGGCCTCTTTTACAGCAACAATATTATCTATTTTAGATAGTTGAGCAACAGTTTTTGGCAGCATATTAAGAGATGTACGAGAAGGCACGTTGTATAGCACAATAGGTAAATCTATAGAAGATGCTATCATAGAAAAATGTTCTATAAGTCCTCGCTGGGATGTTTTATTGTAATAGGGGGTAACTAACATAAGGGCATCTACACCTGCAAGCTGCAATTCTTTCCCTAATTCAATAATATGTCGAGTATCATTGCCTCCTGCACCGGCAATAACAGGAATTTTACGAGAACTGGATTTAACTGTCTCTACCGCTGTACGAGCTACCTCTACATGTTCGTTAAAATATAAAGTAGAAATTTCACCTGTGGTACCACAAGTAATAATAGCATCTGTACCATTTTCAACTTGAAAGTGAATCAATTTTTCATATGCAGTAGGGTTAAAACTTCCGTTTTCGTTAAATGGGGTACATACGGCTGTACCTGAACCTATAAAAATAGACATACTAATGTCCTCCTTTTGAAAAAAATAGTCGGCTTATGCCGACTATAGTGTGTCTAATTTAAAAATTAGGAAATTTAGCGTTTTACCATATTAAATTTCCAAGGAGTTCCCCAAGTGGGGAATTTAGTGCTCTTACAGTTATTGCACCCAGATCCAATAAATTCAATCTAGTCAAAAGACGTTCATTTTCACGATCGATAACAATTGGAGATGTATCTGTATATATTGCATACCTAACATTAATGGTGGCATTCATGTCATCATTAACAAGGTTCAACTCCCTAATGTGGGCTTCTATTCTATTGCGTTCAGGCAATAGCGTAAATACACTATTCATCCTTACAAAGTCATCAAAATTAAAATTAAGGGATATGACATTACCGAACCAATCTCCCCAAATATCAAGCTTATTAAACATTTGATGTTCTGCATTTACAGATATTTCAAATTCAAAAACATTTCTATCTGAAAAAGTCAAAGCTCCATCAAATAATCCCGGGCCTCTAAAATTTGCACGTATTAAGCGACTTCCATCTATGAACAAGCTTATAGCCAAATCACCATTCAAAGCCACCTGGACAGGCATATTTACAGTATCTGTTATAGTTTCTTGAAAAATCCTTAAACTTTCGTTAATGCGTTCCATTGGTATTGTCACAAGATATTCATCATAAATATCCTGCCCCACATACTCAAAAGTAATATATTCCGGCAATGACCTTAAAGATTCCAAAAATTTAGAAAAATCAATATCTTGCAATTCGTCTCTATGGTCAAAGAATATAGCCCTATATGTTTCGTAGAAAGTGTCATCAGTTATAAAAAATGATGACAGATTTCCAAATACAGAGTCATTCCAATCACTTACCAGACTATGAGGATTTGCAGCAATGTAGTAATCAAACAACATTGGAATATTGGCAGCAATCCTACCACGATCCAATTGAAAGCTTGCACTTGCCAATGTTGTTACTGCTACTTGCAGAGATATTTCAGCAGCATAAGCTTCTTGAACATTGTCCCAACGCAAAGCTGACCTAAGAGAAGCGAGCGAAGCTGCTGATAACATAGTTGAGTCGATATTCTGAGTTATGTTACCACTTAAATGACTAAGACCAAAAGTAGCATCCTGCCGCCAAGGGTTCTCCTGAAGTCCAACTACTAAATTTTGCATAGTTTCTATATCTGACATGATCTCTTGAGCAATAGGAATTACTGCTCGGGCTATAAAAAATTCAGGCACTATATTTTTAGCCAAAGGAGGGCCATATACCGCTGCCACTCCTGTACACACGACCCCGGCCGCTGCTAATGCAATCCAAATCATTCTTATGCCAGCTATATTAAACATTTAATCAAGCTCCAATCAAGGCAACCATCATATCTTCTAAAGCTTCAAACCAAATTATTAATCTTTCTATCATTTCATTCAAATTTTCTTCTGTTAAATCTGACAAAATTGTATTTCTTGCTCTATCAAATGATATAGGCGAATTATCAGCCTGTAATGAATACCGTGCATTAAGGGAGAGTTCAAACCTGAATTCTTCTTTACGGACTATTTCACTTATAATATCAACTCTATATTCTGCAAAACGCAATTGGCTAAAGTCTGCTTCTATGCGACGTTCTTCTGTCAATCCTCTAATGGAGCCATTTACACTAAAGATTGAAAGTTTTGCCATGCTCGCATCATCTGTTTTCAACTCAAAAGCAAAATTGTCCCCGGTTGGCTGATGAATATCCCAATCAAGCATTAACAGCACATTTGTAGTATTACTAGGGATATACGAATGTCGCCGTCCCCGATATTCATCTAAAGTAATATTTAGATTATAGGACACACGGTCTGTGTTATCGTATGTCAAAGATCCATGAATATGCCAGGCATCAGGTTCTTCTTCAGCATTAAGTTTTATATCAAAAATAACTCTATTATCATCTGTAAAACGAATTTCACCAACTACATTAATATCCATCAGATTTTCATCGTCCCAAGGATCAAATGTGATAAATTGCAAAGTAAAATCAACACCAAGAAGCTGCGAAGCTGATATATAGAATGTGAGTTCTATACCCGAATATTGAGAACTTTCACCACCATTTGTATCAAACAGTTCTAAAATATATAAGATGCTCCAAGGCAAGGCATTCCAAGGTAAAATTAGGTTTACCCCCGGTTCTCTAAGAATATCATAAAAAGCATCTACAACAGAATTCACATGAACATCAGAGATGGTTGCATGGTACACATCAACTAAAGGAGGTACACCTTCAATGTCAACTGCACTTCTACCACCAAATCGAATGTTCATATTCTGAACAAGGTCATCAAAAGCTATATTTAAGCTTTCATAAAAGTTAAAGTTTCCATTATTTTTGTTAACCAAGATATCTGAAAGCCATTTATAAAAATCTGCATCTTCCTCCCAAAAATCTTGTACAAAGACTAAACTGTCTAAAGGGGATGATCTCCATTCAGTAATCAAGCTTTGAGCATTTCCAAAAATGAAATTATCATAAGCCTGTGGGACTTTGAAAGCCGCTGTACCTCTGTCAAAATAAAAATCAATATCAAATATTGAATTCCCTAACATTTGAATGGATGAATTTGATAACATTGCATCTTGTTCATTATTCCATCCGGTAGTGTTATTAGCTGAAATCGAAAACAAACTGAAAAATTCATTAATCTGATCAGGATCCGGGTCTGAAAAAAGAAGAGTACTGCGAGAGGAATCATAGTTATTGAACCCCAACTCAATTTCTTGACGCCACGAATCTGCAAAGATTTCACGAGCTAAATCACCCGGTTCCCCGGTTTGGGGGCGTATTTCATTAATAGTATTGGAAGCAGCATGTCTTACATAATATTGCGGAAATACAGTTTTTAAAATATCTCCGGCAAACCACGAGCCAAATATGGCTAAAACAGCCAAACCAACTGCAAGAGTTATCCAATTTTTTTTCATTGTTTTATCCCCTCTATAAATACAACTCATTTCTTCATTTTGAATACACTAACCAAATTTCTTAGTACCTCAGACTGACTAGCCAATTGCTGAGATGCCGATGCAGCAATTTCTGAGCTGGTGGAATTTTTTTGCACTACCTCGGTAATCTGTGAAATACCTGTAGATACTTGTTCAATTGCATCAGCTTGCTTTGAACTGGCATCAGAAATACCATTAATTATTTCTGCTACCTTGTTTACATCACCAACGATATTACGTAAAGTTTCGGCAGTAGCTTCTGCAATCTGAGTTCCATCGTTTACACGACCTATGGATTTTTCAATTAATCCTGCTGTTTCCATGGCCGCTTTTTTACTGCGCCCGGCTAAGTTACGCACTTCTTCCGCTACTACAGAAAAACCTTTGCCATGCTCCCCGGCACGAGCCGCTTCCACTGCTGCATTAAGAGCAAGTAAATTAGTTTGAAAAGCAATATCGTTAATAACCTTAATAACAGCCGATATTTGCCCAGAAGAGTCTCTAATCCCTTCCATTGCTGTAAGCATAGCATTTATATCTTGGTCGCCTCTTGCAGCATTTGTGCTGGAAGTATCAGATAAAACTTTAGCTTCAAATGCATTTTCGGCATTTCTATGGGTAGCTTCGTTAATTGTGTGTATAGTCTTGTTTAACTCTCCTACCGATGCAGCTTGGTTAGCTGCGCCCGTTGCCATGCGTTCACTATTTTCTGAAATCCTTTGTGCTACTCCCGACACTTCTTCTGCTGCATATAATATATTTGCTATAACTTGGTTAAACCTATCAATGATATGGTTAAGTGCATCTTTAATTTCGGTAAACTGTCCTACATATTCACGGGTAATACCTTGATCCAGGTCATCTTTTGCCAATGCTCCCAACACTCCGGATATTTCTGTAATATATGAGTCTACGTTAGTAATCATATAATTTAAAGATTCCTTCATGTTTAGGAATTCGCCTTTATAATTGCCTTTTACCTTTTCACTAAAATCACCTTCAGCAACTGCTCTTAAAACGCTTTCCACTTCTGCTATAGGGGTTGCAGTGGCTTGTGCTAAATAATTTAAACTATCTACCAAAGAAACCCAATCTCCACTATATTTATTAGCATTAACTCTAATGTCCAGCTTGCCTTCTGCTGCTGCTGTTGCTAAACCGCTAATATCTTCAGTAATCGCAAGTATAGTATCTCTAAAATCTTCAAGTGTCTCATGCATAATTGCCTTTGTACCAACTTGACGAGGAATCTCCTCAGTGAAAGTACCAAGGCTAAAAGCATTTACTGCATTTAAGAATACTAATAAATCCCTTACAAGCGATTCTATCAGCTCATTGAAGTTTTCTACAATTTTATTGTAACTACCTTCATAATGTGACGAATCCATTCGAGCATTAAGATCACCCTCTTTATTGAATGCATATAAAACATCATGAATATCATCCATTAATCGCAAAAGAGTGTCTGCCATATGGGCAACAGCTTGAGTAAGATCACCTATTTCATCGTTAGTGATCTGTGAGCGATCAATGTTGACATTTAGATTGCCTTCGGCTAAATCATTCACTAACACAGATAATCTTTTGATAGGTACAACAATAGAATTATTCATCAGGAGCATAAGTCCAATGACAAACAATATAGCTACTACTGCCACCACACAAAATATTATCACTACTTGAAATGCAAAAGCGGTTGTTTCTTCAGCACTTGCGTTTATGTAACCCGCAGTTACGGCTTTCAACGCATATAGCCTGTTAATTATCTGGTCGGACAGTGATGCGTACCCTAATAAGATATCCGCAGCTAAAATATAGTTATCTGCTAAAAATGCCTGGGTAGCGGGATTTGCAGCATGTTCAATCCATGATTCAGCCAAATTTATTATCTGGTCAATGTCTCTAATAAGTGCATCTCCTTCTATGGAAGCATATCTGGGATCCACAATAATTGAATCTCTATACGCTCCTAAAAGGGTAAACAACCTGCCGGACTCATCAGAAATAGACTGACCAAGTTGATGAGCATTACCTTCCATGCTTTGGCTGTGCATGTGCAAATTCATTTCAAACAAGTGATGTTGAACCATCCTAAAACTGATCGTCGCTTCGTTCAATTGCTGATGACGGGTGCGAGGATATGTTTCTAAATACGTAAAATTTTCGGTAGCAAGTATCATCATGAAAAACATTATCGCTACTAACGCAGCTATTATAATTATGATCATCCCGATGCCTACGCCAAATTTAGCCCTAATTTTTAAATTTGAATACAATTTCACAGCTTTATTCTCCTTCAATCCAATGCTCGTACTTTTCAGCTTGCCATAATCAAAGAATTATGGAATAAATATAGTAAACTGTTCCTATATTGTCAATGTACTTTTTTAAAGGAGCCTCCATGAATATTCAATTACCTGAAAATGTCAAGTCTATTTTAACAATTTTATCCAAATTTGGGCACTCTGCTTATATAGTAGGTGGGTGTGTACGCGACCATTTAATGGAAAAAAAACCTAAAGATTGGGATATTGCTACATCTGCTTTGCCTCACGAAATAAAAAAAATTTTTAGACACACTATTGATATAGGCATAAAACATGGCACCGTTACAGTAGTAATGCAACGTTGCAACTACGAAGTAACTACTTTTCGCATAGATGGCGTTTACTTAGATGGACGCCGTCCAAAGGATGTAACATTTACTTCCGATTTAGAAAAAGATTTAAGCAGACGTGATTTTACTATTAACGCAATAGCATATAATCCCAACACCGGTATTGTAGATCCCTTTAACGGCTTAAAAGATATTCAAAATAAAATTATTTGTTGTGTAGGTGATGCTTCATTTAGATTTCAAGAAGATGCACTTAGGATGATGCGTGCCATACGTTTTAGTGCTCAATTATCTTTTAATATTGATCAAAATACATTACAAGCTATTTCCTTGTTATCAGAACGCTTAGGAATGGTCAGCATGGAACGAATTCGAGAAGAACTTACAAAAATTCTATCATCACCTAATCCTAAAGCTTTAACTCTACTGGAAAAAACAAATTTATGGACTCATATTCAGCGTGAAAAATCTTTTTATGGCAATTTAGAACAAGCCTCTGAATGGCTTAAACTTTGTCCAAAAGAACCTGCCATGATGTATGCTTTACTTTTTTGTGATAAAGCATTTATGTGTCATATGAAATTTGATAACCATACAGTCAAAGAAACGGCCATTTATGTTAATTGGTTAAAAAAATTCATTGCAAATAAACGTTACTCGGTGAAACTTGCCTTAAACGAACTGGGGCATCGACAATTAAATAATTTGCTTATTTTAAAAAAAATCATTAATCCGGAAGAATCCGGTCATTGGGAAGATGTACAAGCAATCGCAGAGGATATCATCGAATCAGGCGAATGCTTTACTCTTAAAGACCTGGCAATTGATGGGCAAATTCTTATAAACGCGGGGATTCCTCCGGGTGAAACTATGGGACAGATTATGACAGGTTTGCTTAATAAAGTAATGGACGATCCATTACTTAACCAAAAAGAAATTCTAATTAAAATTGCCTTAAATTTGTTAGACTAGTCTCGTCCTGATACTCATTGCATACGATAAGGTAGGTGTGTGTTAAAAATAAATGTAAGTTGGTATTAGGAGGACGTCATGAGCGGCTTACACCATTCGGTAACTATGGCATTTGGTTTATCTGGAACTGTAAGAGAAAAAGGCTATTATAAAACAACGGATGGTATGCGGATTATCCGTAAAACAAAAGACGGACGCAGCCAAATCTTGGCGTGGCATCAAATAAAAGAACATTGTAATACTTCCGGTTATCCCTGGATGGATCGATACCATTTAACTAATAGTGGTAATCCCTATGCTTTTGCAGACGGTGAACATTATGTAATGACCGACAATTTTCATAACAGAGAAGTGGATTTTACAGATAATCAAGAATTTTTAAAAATTGTAAAAGCTATAGCCCATTGGCACAGTTGTGCAAGAGGCATTAGCTTTAGTAACGAGGCTTCCCTAAATAAAAATCAATTACTTGAGCCTCTTACAGAAATTTTTAAAGCTGAAGGCAAAGCTTTGGATATTATTCGTAAGCGTATCCGTAAACAGTCCCAACTATCAGATTTTGATGTGCTGTTTGTTAAACACTATCCTAACTACAGAGAACGAGTCCAAAAAGCTCATCAGTTGTTAGAAAGTACAGGCTACCTTAAACGTTTTAATCAAGCTCACAAAATGTCGCATATATGCCACGGCAACCTAAAAGAAGATTATTTATATTTACATGGAGATCAAGTGTATATCACAAAATTAAACCATGCTACTTTAGATTATCAATTAAACGATTTATGCAGTCTGATACGCAGAAGGGAAAAAAAACGACGCCATCAAAAAGATCAAAAAGAACTAAGCCATAATATAATTTTAGAAGCTTATAGCCAAGTAATGCCTCTTGAAACTGATGAAGAGGTGATTTTAGAGGCCATACTTCTATACCCCAGCACCTTTATTAAGATTGTAACGGAGTATTATAAGAAAAAGCGGTCTTGGACTCCGGTATCCATGGCTAATAAAATGCAAGAAGTACTTAAACTTGATGAATCATTCACTTGATTATTTCACCATAACCAAGTATACTGTCGTTCAAAAGCATTCTAATATTTTATGGCAATATTGATTTGCATAAACGTAAGGAGGCGGAGACATGACAGACGGTTTTGACAATGATGACAAAAGACATAGCAGCCCTCCTAATGATAGAGATGACGATAGGGCTGACAGTAGAGAATATGAAAAAAAAGATAGAAAAAAAACTCCTGCTAAAGGAAAAAAGCGTAAAGGCAGTGGGGGTAAAAGTAATTTTGCACTTTTTTATGTAATAACAATGATTGTAGGGATAATAGTTTGTGTCGCTTTGTTTGCTATAGCATATCAATCTCTTGTACCGGACCGTATAACCGGCACACCAAATTCAGGACAACAAGCTAATCCTGTGGATTTTGTAAGACCGGTTCAGGAACAAGTATTAGGTATGGTAACAGGAGTAAGTACCTCCGGCACTCGTTCTCTTACGCTTTTAATTTTAGAGACCGGGCGGACTGAGCAATTTACGACAACAGAAACAACCGGTGTTCAAAATCGTTTTGGATCACCCATTGGTTTTGGTGAACTTAACTTGGGTCAAATTGTTGAGGTAACTTTTGATGCCAATACTCAAGAGATGTCTGCTATTTCACTTAGCGGACGGGCATGGAACCAACAACACAGAGGTAGTGTTAATATTAATTTAGAATCTGCAACTATAACCATAGGCAACCAGGTATACACTTATAGCAGCCGTACTTTGGTATTAAACCAAAATCAGCCTTTCTCAATTGCGCTTGTTAACCCCAATGATGTTTTAACACTTTGGGGATACGGAGATAAAGTGTGGAGCATTACTGTAGACACCGGTCATGGCTTTATAAGATTTGAAAATGCAGACCGCGTGGTTAATGGTACTGTAGCTATTGGCAATTCTATTTTTACACCATTAGAAGGATCTGATGCTATATCTGCCTTAGAAGGCACCCACCGCGTAATAATAGATGGCAGAAATATTGAAACTTTTATTGCCGATGTGGTAGTACGTCAAAGCGAAACTATAGTGGTAAACCTTATGGATGTAACCTTTAGAACCGGAACTCTGCAGCTTGTTATAAATGACTCAGATACATCTGTATTTATAAACGGTGATGCAGTAGAGTTGGTTAATTCTTTAGTTGAAGTAGAATATGGTACTCATATGTTACGGCTGGAACGTCCCGGATTTTTGCCTGTACAACAGGAATTTGAAATGTCTCAGCCTTTTATGAGGCTGGAAGTAGATTTGCCTAGAGGAGCACTACTGTTTCAAGTTATAATTGAAACTTTCCCTTCTAATTCTCAGGTGTTTTTAGATGGTGTATTCCAAGGAAATTCTCCTCTTACGTTAGAATTAGAACAGGGTACCTATCAGGTTATTGCACGTAGAGCAGGCTATGAGGATCGTGCGCAAAATGTGTTTGTAGGTGAACGCGCATCAAATCAGGTTTTATTACAACTGACGCAATTGCCAAACCATTTACTGCCATCACCTTCCCCTACACCGTCTGCAACTACACCACCGGAGCAGGAAGTTCTTCCGCCACTACCACCGGGTTGGGCACCAATACCTACGCCCACTCTTCCTCCAAGCTGGGATCCACCTTTGCCTGATGATATATTTCAGCAACCGGTTGCTCCGGTTTGGCCACCTGACCCACCGGAAAACATTTTGCCTGAAACTTTGCCGGGTGAAGTTCCGTGGCCACCTTTGCCGGAACATTTACCACTTCCGCCCGGATTTTAATGAGAGAAGCACTACACAATTTAGAGCCTGAAGAACAACAAATAGTACAAAATTTAGCTCAAAAAATAAATTTAGAAGATCCTATCGCAATAATGCAGTACGGTTCTGCTATTCAAAATAAAATTGCTCAAATTTCTGATTCTGTACTTCAAAGTGTCCGTACAAATCAGATGAGCAGAGCAGATAAAAGTTTATCTGATTTAGTTATGGAAATAAAATCCTTTGTTGCAATCGTAACAAAAGAGCGCAAAGGATTGCTTGGCAAGCCGGATAATTCCAAGCGGCGTACAGAAAAAATATTGGCTAATTATCCTAAAGTTGAGGCTAACATAAACAAGATACAAACTGAGCTTGAAGCACATCAACGGCAATTAATAAAAGATATACACAAATTAAATTTGTTGTATGATAAAAATCAGGTCTATTTTAAAGAACTAACCATGTTTATAATTGCCGGTGAAGAGAGATTTGCTAAATTTTGCAATCAAGAAGTTGCTGTTCAACGTCAAAAAGTAGAATCAACCGGCGATGAACCGGAGACTCAAAAATTAAACAACATGCTGCAACTGGCAAATCGCTTTGAAAAGAAACTTCACGACCTAAAATTAAGCCGTACTGTCAGTATGCAAATGGCTCCTCAAATTCGACTTTTACAAAATAATGATGGGATACTGCTGGAAAAGATACAATCCAGCATCGTTAGCAGTATCCCTCTTTGGAAAAACCAGATGATATTAGCTATAGGATCGGCCAACAGCCATGTTGCTTTAGCAACTCAAAACCAAGTAGTGGATGTGGCAAAATGCAATAACAGCCTGATTACTACTATTAACGAGGTGCTGCAACTACATGAAAGAGGCCGTCAAGACAGGACACAGGCAGAAACTGAACTGCTGGTTCTAAAAAGTAAGGGAGAAGCTATTTGACTTTATCACTAAAAAATATCTGCAAAAGCTTTGGCTCTAAGCAGGTTCTTAAAGACGTGGATTTTACCGTATCTGCCGGTGAATCCCTTGGATATTTAGGGCGCAATGGTGCCGGAAAGACTACTACTATCCGCATAATAACAGATATCTTTCGACCTGATAGCGGACAAGTATTATTAGACGGAAAGCCAATTGATCGTAATAAAGTATCTGTTGGCTATCTGCCTGAGGAACGAGGATTATATCCCAAAACCAAAGTTGGAGAGCAAATGATATACATCGGCGAACTTAAAGGCATGACTCAAGCCGATGCAAAAAAACGTGCAATGCAACTGCTGGAGGAAGTAGAAGGGGCAGAGTATTGGTCTAAGAAGCTGGATACTTTGTCTAAAGGCAATCAGCAAAAGATACAGTTGGCAATTGCCGTTCTTAACGACCCGGATATTGTAATTTTAGACGAGCCATTTTCAGGATTAGATCCTGTTAATGCAACTATCTTAAAAAGGCTTATTCTTAAACAGGTAAGTTTAGGTAAAATAGTCCTGTTTTCCAGCCATCAAATGTCTTACGTAGAGGAATTTTGTGAAGATATAGTTATTCTCAACCAAGGGCAGATAGTGGTAGGTGGCAAGATAAGAGATATAAAACGCACATACCCGCGTAATCGTCTAGCTGTTTCACCTGAAGGAGATATAGAAACTTTTCTGGCTTCTTTAACAAACATGGAATTGTGGCATAAAATAACATCCAATGCAGCACTAAAAGGTGAAGAGCTAGAGATCACGTTAAAGGATCCGGAAAATAAAAAAGACCTTATACAAATGCTTACAGCATTACCTATGGGTGTTGATAAGATACATGTTATAGAACCCACGTTAGAAGAGATATTTGTTGAAAAGGCAGGAGATCAAGTTTGAACAAAATATGGGCAGTAATCCGCTTTGAATTTCTTACCTTCACCAAAAGCAGCAGTTTTATAGGCATGACTCTTTTAATGGTGGCTATATCAGTAATTGGGCCTACAATACCTACTATCATTCATTTATTTCAAAATGCAGGGTTAACAGAAGAAAGAATTATTGCTGTAGTAGACAATACGGGGCGTTTTGATGAATATGCTTTAGAATATAACCTTACGCCAAGGGTTATTATATATGATGACATTTCTTCTGCACGGTTAGCTGTTGGAGAAGGCCGCTTTAGCTATGCAGTAGAGTTAAACCACTACCAATATACCTTATATACTACTGCCATGGGTGCGCGAGTGGTGAACTTGATGAATCAATTGGATAATTTAGTGCGCACTCAATACCAACTTGAGCAGTTTGATGCAATGGGGATAGATTCATATCAAGTACATTTTATAATGGACTTTGAGCCTTATGGTAAAATTATGACAGTTGGCTCTAATGGAGAAGTAGGCGCAGGTTCAATTGATGACTTTTGGGGTAACGCAGTTTTTGCTTATGTACTTAGTTTTATGCTATATTTCTCCCTTCTAACAGGAAGCCAGTATATACTTACTTCAGTAGTACGGGAAAAATCTACTAAAACCATGGAAATTTTGATAACCTCCTGCAAGTCTGACCATCTTATTAATGGTAAAGTTTTAGGGGTGGGAGCCGCAAGCTTACTTCAATTGCTGTTGGTAGTGGCATTGGGCAGTATCTCTTTATATATAAATGGGATTTTAATGTTGGCTAGAAACCCGGTTGATATAGAAACTTTATTTGTTACAAGTACTGTGCCAATGGATATTATTATATTGATGTTGGTGTACTTTGTACTTGGCTTTGCTATGTACGCTTATATGCAAGGAGCTTTGGCCTCTACAATTAGCCGTATGGAGGATGCAAGCAGTGTGTCCGGGCTTCCTGTTATGCTTGTTGTAATAGGCTTTTTAGCAGCTATGGTTGGTTTTTCAAATCCTAATGCAGGATGGTATGTAGCTCTTTCTTATGTGCCGTTTTTCGCGCCTTTTGTAATGTTTGTACGCATCTGTGTTAGGGACGCTGCGGCCTGGGAAATAGGACTCTCTATTGCAACCCAAATTATTACAATTGGGATACTGGCTTGGTTGGGTAGCCGCATTTACAGAATGGGTACTTTAGCATATGGAAACAGGCCAAAGTTAAAAGATTTTATAGATGCAATAAAATAATGGCAATAACTCTGTTAACTCACTGGAAATTTGTTGACAGATAGAATAACCCGTGATAATATGGGAATTGCAACGGAAGTGCGTCCCCTTGGACGATTGATACCCCAGTAGGAGGATTTAAATGAAGACAGGTACAGTGAAATGGTTTAACGCAGAAAAAGGCTATGGATTTATCTCTATCCAAGGCGAAGATGATGTATTTGTACACTTTTCAGCTATCAATGCAGAGGGTTTTAAAACCCTTGAAGAAGGACAGGAAGTTCAGTTTGATGTTGTTCAAGGTGCAAAGGGGCCACAGGCTGCCAATGTAGTTCGCGCTTAACTCGTTCGTATATTCAATGATGCGCTGCCGCCGCATTTAATATATATGTTATTTGCTAGGCAATCTGCAATCCTATGGCTTGATATGAACGAAAAACCTCTCATTCTTATGAGAGGTTTTTTTTGAGGGACAGCAAAAAATTTATGCAGAGGAATTAGTGTCAGAAAAGGAGATATTACATTGGGACGACATATGCGTTGTAGCCGCTGTAGAGAAATGCACGAGCATGAAATAGGAGATATACCTTTCGTGTGCAATTCCTGTAAAGAATCAGACAAAGATAATTATGAAAAAATTAGAGAAATCCTAAAAAATAATTCTAGCGGTCTTAGCCCAACAGAAGTTGGTGAATTGGCGGGGATACCCGCTACAAAAGTATTAAGTCTAATGAAAGCGTTTGCACATTAGTGTTTAAAGTATTTTTTTGTAAAATTTGCGTAAAATAACCCCCATGCCAATTATGTAATTTGATTAGCGAGGGGGTTATTTTTGTGAAGCAGTATTATCCAAAAACAAAATTGGTAAAAGTTTGATCAATTATTATCAAAACAGCAACAATAATGAGATAGTAAGCGAAGTAACGCAGTTTACTTGCTGCAACTATTTTAAGCATTAATTTTATTGCAAAGTAGCCGGATATCATTGCGGCAAAAAATCCAACTATAACCGGCATGGTAAAAAAGAAATTAATATCAGCTTGCCCAATAAGCAATTGTCTTATTTCTAGGACAGTAGCACCGGCTATAGCAGGTATAGATAATAAAAATGAAAAGTTTACTGCCGATTTTCGGTCAATCCCTTGAACTACCGCCCCAAAAATGGTACTGCCTGACCTCGAAATCCCCGGCATAATAGCAACAGCTTGGGTAAGACCTATAAGCAAAGCGTCTTTTCCGGTTATTTCGTCAACGTTTTTTGAGCCATCTTTGTATTTGTCAGTTATTATCAAGATGATCCCCGTTATAATAAACCCAATTGCCAAAAAATTTCCTGTAAACAATGTGTCTATGATGTCTCCAAAAAGGAGAACTGCTACTACGGTAGGTAAGGTTCCCAAAATAAGCAGCAAGGTCAATTTTTGAAATGGATTTCTAAGAAGAGGTTTTATTCTGTCGAAGTATATAAACAACACCGGTATAATGGTTGCTATATGTACTACAACGCTAAAAGTAAGCAAACCTTCCTCAATTCCAAAAATACGTTGCAAAAGCAGTAAATGACCTGAACTTGATACAGGTAAAAATTCTGTTACTCCTTGCAGTAATCCTAAAATTATAGCTTCTAAAATTGTCATAAAAATCAGTGTCCCTTCAAATAATAACTTGATATGTTATAACTTTTCAGCAGATGGATTTACATGTACCATACAATGCTTTACCTTGGGGAACCCTTCCTCAATAGCATCATGCACCCGTTGCGCGGTTTCGTGAGCCTTTTGCAAGGTATCTAAAGGGTTTGTGTGAATTTCCACGTCTACATAGATTTTGTTACCAAAAAGCCTTGTTTTTAAGCGATCTATCCCATCTACAGATTCTTGTGCTAAAATCACCTTACGCATTTCATCAATTACTTCATCATCGCAAGCTTTATCAGTCATTTTTCCAATAGCGTCTATAGCTATGCCTACAGCAGTTTTAAGTATAAATAAGCAAATTATAATTGCTGCAATTGAATCAAAAATGGGAAAACCCATCCTTGCACCTAAAATGCCAATAAAACTTCCGATAGATGAAAGGCCGTCTGCGCGGCTATGCCATGCATCAGCCATAAGCGCACTTGAGTCAATTTTTTTTGCTGTTGCACGTACGTACCAGTACAGGGCTTCTTTTACCCCAATAGAAATAACGGCCGCAACCAATGCCAACAAACCCGGCACAGCAATTTCACGGTATTCTCCGGATAATATTCTTTGAATACCGGCCCAGCCAATTCCGGCCCCCACTGTAAATACAAGTGCTGCTAATATTAAGGTGGCAACACATTCAAACCTTTCGTGTCCGTAAGGATGTTCTTTATCAGGTTCTTGATTAGCCAACTTTACACCTATAATTACGATTACCGTACTAAAAAGGTCGGTTATAGAATGGATAGCATCAGAAATCATTGCGGCAGAGTTTGCAACTATCCCTGCAAACAGCTTAAACGCAGATAAAATAATATTAACAATAATACTGTTACGTGCTACTTTAATTGCCATTTGCTCGTTAGCTCGGTTCATTAAAAATTACCTCCTCATTCAACATAACCAAAAATAATACAAAAAAGCACACCTACGGAACATACACTGTCCCGCAGGTGTGCTTTAATTTCACCTGCTGCTGCAAAATCGCAGCCCGGCCCCATAAACTCTGTTAAAGTTTATCGCCTGCTCAGTTTGTATTGTTAGACTTCTTATGCTTGTTTACAGCATAAAAATGTCAAATGCAATAGAATGCTAAATACAGTTTGTAATATATCATATGTGATTACTGCTGTCAATATTTTTGTAAAGTTTTAACAGGTTATTAATTTCCTATGAGAGCTTTAGCAAATATTTCCGGATCAAAGGGCTGCAAATCGTCAATCCCTTCGCCTACGCCAACATATCTTACAGGAATATCCAGCTCGTTTTTAATGGACACAATAACGCCACCTTTAGCGGTACCATCCAACTTAGTAAGTACTATCCCTGTAATATCAGCAGTTTCCTTAAATAGTTTTGCTTGCTGTACCGCATTTTGGCCGGTTGTGGCGTCAAGTACCAAAAAAACTTCTCGCCGTACTTCGCCATAATGTGTTGAAATAATACGAAATATCTTGTTTAACTCTTCCATCAGATTCTTTTTGTTATGCAAACGCCCTGCGGTATCTACAATCAGGACATCCACATTGCGCGCCTTTGCCGCCTGAACCCCATCATATACTACTGCTGCCGGGTCTGAATTGCTTTCGTGCTTAATAAGCGGCACATCAGACCGTTGACACCATATTTCCAACTGCTCTACTGCTGCCGCACGGAATGTATCTGCCGCAGCAATTAATACAGACTTTCCTTCTGATTTTAGACGCTTGGTAAGCTTGCCGATAGTGGTTGTTTTTCCTACTCCATTTACACCAATGATTAAAATTACCGCAGGGCTTTCCAAGTTAAAGGATGCATTGTCCCCTTTTAGCTTCTCTTTAATAGCATCTGCTAATAATTCTTTTATCTTTTTGGGATCTGAAACCTTTTCCGCTTTAACCCTATCTCTTAAAGTTTCTACCAACTCCATAGCGGTTTCTACGCCAAGATCTGCTAAAATCAGTATTTCTTCTAAAGCCTCAAAAAGCTCTTCGTCTATAACACCAAATTGTTTTGCAATATTATCTACCCCGGCCATTAAATTTTCTCGGGTTTTTGATAGTCCTTTTTTCATTTTATCAAATAGGCTTAGTGGTTTTTCAATTTCGGTGTTATCAGATTCAGTTTTTTCAACTTTGACATCAGATTCCTGATTATCATTTATATCTTGGACAACAGTCTCTTCTACTTCAACGTTTTTCTTTTTGAATAGAGGCATAATAATATTTTTCCCTCGCTTTATTACAACTTCCTAAACTTTTAATGCCCGGTCTAAATCGGCAATAATGTCATCTATATGCTCGGTTCCAATAGAAAGACGGATGCTGTTTGGTTTAATCCCTTGATCCAAAAGCTCTTCGGCATTAAGCTGAGAATGAGTAGTACTTGCCGGATGGATAACAAGTGATTTACTGTCAGCTACGTTTGCAAGCAAAGAGAACAATTGCATTTTGTCAATAACAGCCATTGCTCGTTTTGCATCTCCCTTTATTTCAAATGTGAAAATAGCCCCTGCACCATTAGGAATATACCGTTTATATAAAGCATGGCTGGAATGGGTAGGTAAAGACGGATGATTAACCGTTTCTACCTCCGGATGCTTCATCAAGAAATCTACAACTTTAAGCGAATTTTCAACATGGCGTTCTACACGCAATGATAATGTCTCAAGACCCTGTAAAAACAAGAAGGAATGAAAAGGGCTGAGTGTGGCTCCGGTATCACGCATTAAAGTAATCCGCATTTTAACGATATAAGCCAAATCTCCGGCAACATCTGTCAGTATTGCTCCGTGATAGCTTGGATTAGGTTGAGAGAGTCCCGGAAATTTATCATTGGCAGCCCAGTCAAAATTACCGCTGTCTATAACTACACCACCTATGCAGGTTCCATGGCCACCGATAAACTTAGTAGCTGAATGAATAATAACGTCTGCACCATACTCGATGGGTCTAAGCAAATATGGCGTGGCAAAAGTATTGTCTGCAAGCAAAGGAATTCCATGTTTATGAGCAATATTTGCAATTTCAGCTACATCTAAAATAGTTGAATTTGGATTTCCCATTGTTTCAATAAAAATAGCTTTTGTATTGTATTTGATAGCTTTTTCAAAATTAGTTGGGTCACTTCCATCTACAAAAGTAGTGCTAATGCCCATATCAGGCAGAGTTTGAGCCAGCAAATTAAAAGAACCGCCATATAGACATTTGTCACTTACTATATGGTCGCCGGCTTTAGCAATATTTAAAATTGCATATGTTAACGCTGCTGAGCCGGAGGCCGTTGCTAAAGCTGCAACACCACCTTCTAATGCTGCTATTCTTTGCTCAAATACATCAGATGTTGGATTCATCAGACGAGTATATATGTTACCCGGTTCTGATAATGCAAACCTGCCTGCTGCCTGCGCAGTATCTTTAAACACATAAGATGTAGTAGCGTATATAGGAACCGCACGAGAATCTGTAGTTGGATCTGCGTTTTCCTGCCCTGCATGAAGTTGCAAAGTTTCAAATTTGTAATTTTCGTTAGACATTTTAAATCATTTCTCCTTTTTTAATATGAAAGTCCACCACGAATAACTTGAAAATCATTAAAAACTGTTGTAGATAAATATCTTTCCCCGGTATCAGGAAATACTACTACAATCGTTTTGCCTTTATATTCCGGTTCTTTTGCTGTCACTGTAGCTGCAAAAAGAGCAGCCCCGGAAGATATACCTACTAAAAGCCCTTCTGTTTTAGCTAATTCTCTTGTACATGCAAAAGCCTGTTCGTTTTCTACTAAAAAAGTATCATCTATTACATGGCCATTATAGTTTTTAGGTATAAACCCGGCTCCTATACCCTGTATTTTATGAGGACCGGGAGGAAAACCTGATAAAACTCCGGAATCCGCCGGTTCTACTGCAATAACTTCTATTTCAGGTTTTTTCTGTTTTAATACTTCGCCAACACCGGTTATAGTTCCGGCTGTGCCAACCCCACTTATAAATATATCTATATCGCCTTGAGTATCGTTCCATATCTCCAGTGCTGTAGTGCGGCGATGCATTTCCGGATTAGCCGGGTTAGAAAACTGGTCTAAAATAATACTCCCCGGTGTGGTTCTTTGAATTTCTTCTGCTTTTGCTATGGCACCTTTCATGCCTTTTGCTCCATCTGTTAATACTAACTTTGCGCCTAAAGCTTTTAGCATGTTGCGACGCTCTACGCTCATGGTATCCGGCATAGTCAAGATTAATTTGTAGCCTCTTGATGCTGCAACAAACGCAAGAGATATACCCGTATTGCCGCTTGTAGGCTCAATTATTACTGTATCCGAGGTAAGTTTGCCGGATTCTTCCGCAGCTTTAATCATTGCGTATCCGGCACGATCTTTTACACTTCCTAAAGGATTAAAATATTCAAGCTTAGCAATTATTTTACCTTCTATGCCGTGCTTTCGATTGTAATTAGATAGTTCTAACATAGGTGTATTGCCTATTAAATCGGTTAAGCTTTTTGCTATGGTTGCCATAAGACCCCTCCATCTCTATAAATAGAACAAAATATTTAGTCATTAATTATAAAGCTAGTAGGGCTTGAAGTCAAAACCGGGAAATGATACCATGAAGCGATAATGATAACACATCATAATATTTAGGATAAAGGGAGCCACATAATGGGTGTGATATTTGAGACATGATTAAATCAGATACATTAGGTGTAATAGGGCGGTTAAACCATTGTGGTATTATGACCAATTATCAATGTAATGCAGCTTGCAGACACTGCTTATATGCATGTTCGCCGGATAGGAGCGGGGGATATATAAGCAAAGAAACTGCGCAGGACATATGTACTTCATTAGTTAAAGGCGGCTGCAAATCTGTACATATAGGCGGCGGCGAACCATTTTTAAATTTTAACGGCTTAATAAATTTGCTGGAAGCAACTCGAAAAACAGGCATTCAAGTAGATTATATAGAAACCAATGGATTTTGGGCCGCAGATGAAAATTTAGCCACAAGCTATTTACATGAGCTATCCAAAGCGGGGGTAGATGCACTTTGTATATCTTTGGATCCATTTCATGCAGAATATATTCCGTATTCCTTGCCCTTGCGTTTAGCAGAGATATGCAAAAATAACCATTTTGGATATTTTTTATGGCAGGAGCATTTTTCAAAGATCCTTGCTTCTGTACCACAGCACAAAATCCATAACAGAAAAAAGTTAGAAAAATTGATATCCCCAAATTATGTATTGGAAACCGCCCGCAACTATGGCGTTAAAATGGGTGGGCGAGCCATTAATATAGAAAAAGAATACATGGAACCAAAAGACTTGGCTGATTTATTAAATTCTACTCCCTGCCGTAATCTTTTATCTACGGATCATTTTCACGTGGATTTATATGGAAAATTCATACCTCCGGGATGTACAGGCATTGCTATCCCTTTAGAAGAAGCCTTAAATGGCATACCTGAAAGAAAATATCCTGCTTTTGAATCGCTCCTTTTTGGCGGAGTGGCAAAGTTATATGAATATGCAAAAAAGAGGGGCTTTGCGAAATCTGAGAAAAAAATTAAAAATGAATATACTTCAAGTTGCGCGCTATGCTTTCATATACGAAAATGGCTTAGCGAGCGTGCCGGATGCCCGGAATTGAATGCTGAACATTATAAAGCTTCACTTAGCTGTTATTAGATCGGACAGATCTGCTGAAATAATCTCACCAAAAATTTGATAAAGCGGCAAAATAAATGTGCGCAATCGGTGGCAAAATGAGACCGGTTGCGCACACTTGCTGCGCCAAAAAACGTTGATATTTAAGGATTTTAATCTTCTATGTTATGATTTGCGGCAGCAGTAATACCGTTAGCACTACCGGTATCATTGCTTGGACTTTTAGCCAATATGCCTATAATATCACCATACAATGTTTTAGCATTAGCTTTCCAATTATTTTGTATAATACGCGCCTGATCCCTTGTATCAACAGAGATAGACAGCTCCATTAAAACTCGTGCTTCTTCATAAACGCCGCATTTTACCATAAACTCATCGTTTTCTGCATTAGGAAAAAATGTAGCAGTGTTTTCAAATGATCTTTTGATGTCTTTTCGGTTTTCTTTGATGTACTGATTGATTTTGCTACGGATATTTAGTGGTATATGTTCTTCAAAATATTCTAAAGTTTGAAGCCCCTCGTCGGTAATAGTATATATAGTATTGTTATTGTCTGTTGTTACATCCAAATAACCACCATCTACCATGTCTGCCAAGGACTGTTGGAGTGTATAATAGTCCATATAGTCATCTTCTCGAATATAGTCCGTTATTTGACTGCGAGATAGTGGCAAATCCATTTTTTCTATCAAATATAGCAACAGCAACTTGTTTTCCGGGCTTTGGCCGTCCGCTGACATTTCAAGTTTCACCTCTTTAATAGACTTCTTGCATAATTGGACAATGCCGGAGGTCTAATAGTCACCTTCATTTAGTTGAAGTAATCCTGTAAGCAATGCATCATCTATCCACTCAGCATCTATCTGCCATTTGTCGGAAAAATACTTTGCCCACTGTTTTTGTAATTTTTCGCCGTCATCGGGCAAATACATTTTACGGGCAAAATAAGTTTGAAGCAAGTCTTGTTCTTCTAAAGATAATGTTAGATGCGACAATTGTTCTGTGCTAAGTTGCCCCGCTTTCTTGGAAGAATTTATAACGGGTCTTAAAGATGGGCCTGTTTTGCCATAGTGTTCTGCTACTACTATAGTACCGGCTACCATGTCGCCAATTCGTTTATGTTTGTCAGAAAACAAAATAAAAAACAACCCAATATACAAAATATCCAGCACTGCACGAAACAGATTACGGGCTAAAGATTGAGGAAATTCTATTGGCTGCCCGTTATCTCTTATAACCCTAAGTCCAAAAAGCTTTTTACCAACGGACTGACCATTCATTGTCATTTCGCAAACAATAAAATAACAGAAATAAATTACAAACCATGATATAATCAAGAAGCCAAGAGCAAACCCTTCAACATCTGCTAAAGTGGCAAAACGATAATCATATATTCCAAATAAAATTACAACTGCAAGCATCAGACAAAAAATGATTTGCAAAAAAAAGTCGATTACAAAGGCTGCCAGGCGCGAGCCTGCCCCTGCTAATCGGTATTCTATTTCTATATTGGCCGGAGTTAAAATAATATGAGTTTTCATAAAAATACACTTCCTTTTTGAGATGTAGGAACATTCAGGAGAAAAATATGACAGAAACAAAATTTATAACGCAAAACGAAGAGCGTTGGCAACAGCTGGAAGCCTTTAACCAAACCCTCCGGCGCAAAGGTATAAGAGCCTTGTCTCAGATCGAAGTACGGGCTTTTGCAGAAACTTTTAGGGCAGTGGGATATCATCTGGCCTATGCTAAAACACATTTTCCCGATGGAACAAGTCTGCCATATCTTACCCATATAGTTGGGGTTGCCCACAATTACTATTACGTAAGAGAGCAGGGTAGTTTTTCAACAGTTAAAGAATATTTTCTGCACCAATTTCCACAGGCCACAAGAGCTGTTTGGCATTATGCGGCTGTATCAGCAATTTTATTTTTTGTTGGCATGTTTTTTGCCTATATCTATGTTGCCAACGATATCCAAAGATTTGATCAAATATTTCCCTTTGAACTTGCAGGCGATGGTGAAATGGGCGAAGGCGAAGTAATATGGGACTATGCTCTTATGAGTGCTGTTATAATGACTAACAATATTAGGGTGTCTATTATGGCACTTGCCTTTGGAATCACTGCCGGAATCGGAACAATCTGGATACTTTTTTACAATGGAATGATTGTTGGTGCGTTAGCCTCTTTTATAGCTGCAACCGGTGGCTCAAGGGATACTTTGATTTTTTGGTCACTAATTTTGCCTCATGGAGTGCCGGAACTGGCAGCTATTTTTTTGAGTGGTGCCTGTGGTCTAATGATTGGCAAGGCTCTTATTATGCCCGGTAACTACAGACGCAAAGATGCTGTAGTAAAACAAGCCAAGCAAGCTGTTTTATTAATGCCCGGTATTGCCGCTATACTAATAATTGCAGCTTTAATTGAAGGGTTTTTTACTCCTATGGGCATTTCCCCTTATTTTAAGCTTGGGTTTGCATTTTTAACTTTTGTAGGGCTGTACTTATATTTTGCGAAGCAATAGATACTGATTTACTGCTGTTGTGGAGAAATTTTCCGCAGTTGTTTCTACATTAGGGATAGCCATAGTATTTAAAGTGCGAAACAACTCGCGACGTTCATCTAAAAATGACCGGGCTACCTCTTGTACAAAAACATCATAATGAGATGTTAAAGCAATCAGCTCTTCATTTTTCATAAAAACAACAATTGGAAAATGGAAGCGTTTAAGATGAGCAACATGATTAGTTAGTTCTCGGGCTTCCTCTAAGGTTTCAAAATCCGTAAAAATAAACACCAGGCTACGGCGTTTTTGCTTTTGACATAGGGCTAAAAACGCCGCTTCATAGTTAGAAGTATCTTTTGTATCATGAATATGATATAGGGTTTCCATTAAATTATTACGATGAACCTCACCCTTACCGGGCATTACTAAGCTTCTTATTTCACGATCAAAAACCAATAAACCGCTTTGATCACCTTTTTGATTGACTATATCAGATAAAACCAATGCTGCGTTAATGGCATAGTCTAATTTTTTATATCCTTTGACACTATAGCTCATTGGCCTGCCCCCGTCTATCATCATAAAAACAGGCTGATTTTTTTCTATCTGATAATCGTTGACTATCAAACGCCTTTCGCGAGCAGTAACAGGCCAGTTGATTTTACGGTAATCGTCTCCTTCTACATAAGTTCGTAAGCTTTCAAATTCGGTACCTGCACCAAATATTTTAACCGTCTTATCCCCTTGTGGCAGTAGACGGTTTTTTTGCATCATAATCCTAAATCGCCTTAAATCTTTTAAGTTGGGGTAAACTTTAAATTCGCAGGGGCAGTGATGAGAATAATATTTTGTAGCCAGTCCTAATATACCTTGTACACGCAAATGGATGTATTCAAAGGTAAATGCACCTCTTTTAGAGGGAATAACTTCATAGGAAAAAATTTTTTCTGTATGCGGCGCAATCGTATGCATTAAATTTTTTGCAGCTACTTTAAAATGTCTGCCACTAACCTGATCCAAGGCATGTACTTTAATAATATACATTGAGGGATTATGCACTGTAAAAGATATTTGATTAAGTGCGTAATGAGATAATTTTTCCGTATTAATCCGCTGTACTGTAAAGTCAGAAGCTTTTGGCGTTAAAATAAAATCTACAACCAGCAATGCAAATATAATCAAATTGTACATCCAAAAAACGAATTCCGATAAAAAAGAAGGAAGCAAAGCGGCGGCTAAAAGTAGAAATATGCCGGATACAGCTAAAATAACAAAGCGTCTGGTAACTCCCATAACTCACCTTGGAACCTTTACTTGAGACAGGATATTTTCTATAACTGTATCCGTTTTTACTCCATCAATTTCTGCTTCCGGTTTAAGTATTATGCGATGTTGTAAAATTGGCACAGTAAGCTTGCGTACATCGTCCGGGATTACAAAATCTCTGCCTTCCATAGCAGCACAAGCCTTAGAAGCCAGCATCAATGCTACAGAACCCCTTGGGCTTGCTCCATACATAATGGCACTTATACGGCGGGTAGTTTCTACAATGCTGACAATATAGTTCATTACACTATCTTCTACAGTAACTTGTGCAATCTCAGCCCTACAAGTTGCAATATCTTCTGAATTGCATATGGGTGATTTTGATAAATGAACATTGTTGAAGCCTTCGTGGTGCATTTGAAGCACTTGTTTTTCTGCTGCTATCCCGGGATAGGTAAGCAAAATTTTCATCATAAAGCGATCCATCAAAGCTTCCGGCAGTGGATATGTGCCTTCGTATTCAACGGGATTTTGCGTAGCCATTACAAAAAAAGGCTCTGCCATTACATGGCGATTGCCATCTATAGTTATAGCTCGCTCTTCCATTACCTCAAGCAATGCAGATTGCGTTTTTGGCGGGGTGCGGTTAATTTCGTCCGCCAAAAAAAGTTGAGTAAAAAGAGGGCCTTTGCGTAATTCAAAATCACCGGATTGCTGGTTGTATATCTTGGTACCCAAAATGTCGGAGGGCATAAGATCTGATGTGAACTGAACCCGCTTAAAATCCATATCCATAACTTGTGCTACTGTTCTTGCCCATAAAGTTTTAGCCAGCCCCGGTACACCTTCTACCAATACATGCCCACCTGCCAATAAGGCCGTAATGGCAAGGTCTGTTAGTGTCTCCTGCTGTTGAATTATTGAGTTAATTTCTGTTTTTAGATTTGTAGTAAGGGTTTTTGTATCCATTTATATTATCTCCTAGCTTTCTTATATAATCTGGCCAGTACTAATACCTGTTCATTTTCTTCTCGTTCCAATTCTTCATACAATGGGATAGGATATCCAAATCGTTTACCAAAGTGCCATGCTGCTATAATTCCGCCGATTATCAATTGTATTGTTATTAACCTTAGTCCCACAGGCATTTGACTAAATGTGCCGGGAGTATTATGAAAACCATGATAATACTCTGCAAAAAGAATACGGTCAGAATTCCAATATGATAAAGCATTTGCAATACCTTCACCATGTACAGGATAGTACATTAAATTGATATTGGTTATTAAGTCTGCACGGCCTGTCAATATCTCGCCCATTCCAAGATGGTACCAGCGCATACCGCCAAATGAAGAGGCATAGTGATTAGAAAGAGCCAGGTCTATGCTGTTAGGAATGCTGTTTTCCAGGTAAATTATCCGCCCACCTTGATATACCCATGACAGAATGTCCTCTGTTACCGCTCTTGTTGGCCCGGGGTTGGTAGGTTGTATTATAAGCACTACATCATTAAGAGACGCTTCTCTGATAGGGCGGCGCATTGTAGAAACAGGATATTGCATATGGTTTAAAGTATCAAACAATAAGCTTACCCCATAATCTCCATTAGAAAATGATGTAAAGTCCGGATATCTAAGACTATATGACTGTTGATTAGCCCCCCAGACTATGCCAAGCAAAAGGGCTACCAGTAATAGTATAATTACAATTTGATTGTAATTTCTATTTTTAGATCTATTTTCCATATAGAAGAATCTCCTCTGCAACGGCTGCAAAATGCTGATATTGTTCCTCTTCCAGTCCTTTTTTACCAAACCACGTCTGATGAAATACATCTACAATTGCTATAAAAGGCTCCGACAGAAGCGGGGAGGCTAAAGCTAATTCCCGTGCAAGTTGATCGTTAGTTTTATATTTATCTACCTTAATGGTTTTTTTATCATGCAAAGCAACTAGTACGGCAATATATAAATGGCGTACTGCGTCTCTAAACCGGCCGTTTTCGGCATATTTTCGGGCATCTTCAAGCAAATCTGACAAAGTAAAACGCTTGCGGGCAATATCATCAAAAAGGGTGGATATGGAGGACATTTCTTGCGCCGCTTTTTGCCCTCTACGCTTTAATATCATATAAGTTACACCTATAGAAGTAGCTAAAAGGAGTAGTGCTGTCGCAATTACAAAGATGAATGTTATAGTTTCCGGGTTATAAGTTGGCTCATGTGGAGTAGCTAAGTTTATTCTTTCAAGAAGGTTAAGGATTGCCCGTCCAAAAGCTTCAATTATGACTTGCTGATAATCTATTGCTCGCCCGGTTAAAATATCATATCCGGGACGTTCCAGCACCTCATGCATGGCCCGGTAAAAAGGTGTCATAATTGTGCTCCCTGCCCACGGGTTCCGGCAAGGCGTTCCAGACTAATTTCTATATCTAACCCCTCTTTTTTAATTTTCTGGTTAAAGTATATAAGTGCTGTCATAATTCCATCCATGGGACCCATTAAAATACCTACAAGCAGTGCTATATAAAATTGTAAAGTTCCTGTGTTTATCCAAAGAGCACCCAAATCTATCAAGTTTCCTGTAATCATAGATATTACAGCAATTACAGTTACTATTAAGCTTTGTGTGCTATATGAAAAAAGGTAAACGATTAATGCCCATAAAAGGCGAAGTCCAAGTATTTTCCAGAAATAACCTTTGAGCAGTTCAAATGACCTGGTTACAGTTGATAAAAAGAGCCGCTTTTCAAAAATTGCTACAGGAATAGATAAAGCAAAAATGTTAGAGTAGACTACATAAAAGATAGTAAAAGCCAAACCAATTATCGTTATATAAAAAGGATGCAACGACCCTAAAAAAGCGAAGCCATCTCCTACAGAAAAATAGATAACAACAGCCATTAATATTAACCAAGGCAATGTTAAAAGCAACTGAGCTATGGCAGATGTTAATACTCGTAATAAAGCATTAAACGTGTCTCTAAAAGGTAATTCTACAGGTTGGTTATAAAAAGCTTGTTTGGATATAAGAATATGCCCGGAAGCTGATAAATACATCCAGATAATATAAGGTGGAAGAATAATAGCAAAAATAAGCAAGACTACCATTATTATATAGTTATCATAATCATAAGAGCCTCCGGCAATAGAATAGACATACACCACCCCAAATGCTAAAACAATACTTAAAGTCATTATCAGCATAAAAGAGATGATACCTATAATTAAAGCAAAAGCTATTTGGGTTTTAAACGTGGCCTTGTATAAATCAAAGACTCTGTCCATTAAAGCGGCTGCATTCATTGGAAGATAATCGCGATGCATAAAACAGTCCTTTCTGACCCTCATGATTGGAGGGTATGCAACTTAGAAGCTGAATTTACAGCTTCTGAAACACTGACGCAAGAAGCCTACTGATTATATCATATAAAATGTCCTTGGAACATATGTGCAGAAGGGTTCCCGGGGAATATGTCTTATAGCAATTTCGATTGACATTAACACGTTTACGTGTTAATGCAAGCGGAAATTACGCCCCCTTCACCGACACGAAGCACGTTAGTGCGAAGTGGAGGTACCATACTTCAAAAAAAGACCGCCTCAATTATTATGAGAGCGGCTTTTTTCTTAGAGCCTGTTTAAAATTTTTTTATATGGTGAAAAGGAGATTTTGGATAGGCTCTTTATGATGTCTACCGGGTTGATTGGTTATCCAGCCACCGGATAGCAGCGTCAGCAACAAGCTTAATATTGTCAGTTTCAAAAGGCGTGGGAAGCCCTGCATCAGCAATAAGCTCTACAAATGTTTTGGTTCCTGCAAAGCCTACAAATCTTCTGTATTTTTCCCAAGCGGCGGCAAAATCTTTTTGACTTTCTGCCCAAAGGCTTAATGCCATAATTTGCGCTAAGCAATAATCAATGTAATAGAAAGGTACATCGTAAATATGCATTTGCGCTTGCCAGCGGCGGCCTTCCCCATAAAACGGGAAGTCTTTAACGTTAAGATAAGGTCTGTATTTTGCTTCAAGAGTTAGCCATAAATCATTGCGCTCTTTTGGGGACATCTCCGGTTTTTCGTAGATAAGATGCTGAAATTCGTC
>WQVX01000004.1 GCA_009785615.1 Defluviitaleaceae bacterium
TATCCTAAAGCTGAATTTATGCGCGTGAGTGATTATGACGAACTTTGTCATTATCCCTACGCGCTTTTATTATTTGTTGGATTTTCATTCCCCCTCCCCCTACTTTTTACCTATAAATGAAAATGAAACCCCCCTTTCATTCAGAGCTTGCCCACCCACCCATCCTCCCCCGGGGATCGTAACAAAAATGTATTAATGTAGTATATTCGTGTCGGATTTGCTCCTTTTCTTAGGCACGAAAGTAACATCCGGGCAGGCTCTCGTTTGAAGAGGGCATATCAAAAGCTTGTGCGCAACCGGTCTCGCAATTGTACCCGGTTGAACGAATACGATAGTCGAGTTTTAGTGAGTTTAATCACGTTTTTGATGATTGAACTTATTTTTTTGGGGAAAACTTGAGTCCACTAATTATTCGTATAGCTTTCCAATATTTCGGCAATAATAGAAATGTGTAGCAAAATATAGGACAGGAGCCGTTTAATATGGTAAAAAAAGAGAGGGTTATACTTATAAAAGGAGATTCATCCAAATGGTACGAACAAGCAATTTTTATTGTTAACCAAAATACTCCGCCGGAAAAGATCCCTATGGATTTTGTTGCAGAAGCGGAGAGTATAATCAACAATTACATCAAAAAAAGTACCGGTCGCCAAGCTAACGGTACAAATGTTGGTATAGCTTATTCTTCACCTAAATCCGGAGCAAATAATCATGCAAAAAAGATACCAAAAAAATCCGGCAGGTCAGCAAAAAATAGACAGTTTGATTTTATCTTAAATACCATCTTAGTTTTAGGTTGCTTTTTTATAATTGCAGCATTGATGTGGGGGCTGTTTTTATAGGAAAGTTTAATGTGAAAGCTGTATCCAACCGGTGACAAAATGAGACCGATTGGCCGCCATTCAAAATCAAAAAAAGACAAAAAAAGAGGCTGTTCAAGTTTGAACTGCCTCTTTTTTTGTCTGTCTATTGTTCAGATTTAAGCCACCGGTACAGCTCTACATATTCTTTTGCAGATTTATTCCAAGAAAAATCTTGAGACATTGCATTTTTTACAATAAAAGGCCAGTGAGGAGTTCTGTAGTAGCCAAGTGCTTGGTCAATAGCCCACATTAGGCCACTTGCTACAAAATCTTCAAATATAAATCCATTGCCTTCAAAGGTATTTCCATTATAATGCTGAACTGTATCTGCAAGCCCCCCTGTTTTTCTAACTATAGGGATGGTTCCGTATCGCATTGCAAACATTTGCCCTAATCCACAGGGTTCGTATATTGATGGCATAAGAAAAATATCTGATCCCGAATATATACGCTGTGCTAATTGGTCATCAAATGTAATTTGTGTACTTAACTTTTCCGGATATCTCCAAGCAAAATTTCTAAATAATTCCTCGTATCTACCTTCCCCTGTTCCTAATACTACCATTTGTAAATCTTTTGCCATTAGCTCTTCCAAAATTATGGAAACAATGTCAAAACCTTTTTGGTCGGCCAGTCGGGATATAACACCTATCATAGGTACATCCCATTGGGGCAACCCTAAAAGATTTTGAAGCTGACGCTTATTTTCTCGTTTATTTTCTATAACATTATTAATATCGTAGTTTACAAATAACCTGGGATCTGTAGCAGGATTATTGTGTTCTGTGTCTATACCATTTAAAATTCCAAAAAGACGCTTGTCGTGCTCTCCACGTTTACGTAAAAGCCCTTCCATGCCATATCCGTAAGAAGGAGTTTGTATTTCTTGAGCATAGGTATCACTAACGGTGCTAACAGCATCGCTATGTATAAGCCCTGCTTTTAACAAACTTATATTTCCAAAAAACTCAAGGTCGCCATTGGTAAAATATCCATCATTAAGACCTATTGACCACAAGGTTTCTCTGCCAAATACACCTTGATAATTTAGATTGTGTATAGTAAAAAGACTCTTCATATTTTCGTAAAAGGTAAAGCCACGGTATATATCTCTTAAATAGGTGCAGCCTAATCCGGTTTGCCAGTCATTAAAATGGATTATATCAGGCTTAAAATCCACACGAGATAAAAATTCTATTGATATTTTTGAAAAAAAGGCGAAACGTTCATAATCGTCTCCAAAACCATAGTATCCATCTCGCCCAAAATAATAGTCATTTTCTATCATATATACTTGAACATCTTCCGGATTTTTAGGCAAAATTGTATAGATAGACGCACCCTGGGTACGCCAGGACAAATGTCCCGTTAAGGAATCTAAATATGTTATACCTTCTAAACGAGATTCAGGTATGTTTCCATATTTAGGAAAAACCACACGTGCATCTACCCCCAGAGCTTTTAACGCTTTTGGCAGAGAGCCGGCTACATCACCAAGCCCACCACTTTGAGAATATGGTTTCACTTCTGATGCCACAATTAGTACTTTCAAACTATTCACTCCTTTCACCTTCCTTAGTTGTATGATATTACGAATTGTTTAGGTTGTAAAGGTAAAAGGAATATTCCTGAGGATAGAACCTGAGAATATATATCAATATTTTTACAGGGGGATTAAGTAATTGCCAAAAAATGACGAAAATATTATTGTAACATACCTATTTATTGTAACATACAATGCCGTGCAAGCTGTTTCCGCCAACAGTATAGGTATTGTTCGACAAGCTTTACACTATAATCTGTTACTTTTTAAGAATTGGAAAGGGGTACGACTGTTTATGCAAAAAACAGCAAAGCGTCTGTTGGCTTACATCTTAGCCTTTGCTTTAACTTTTGCCAACGTATCCACTGTTATGGCAACGTATTATGTAAGCTATACAGAAGACGGGATCATTACAGATGGAGAGGAGAATGTAGAAAGCAGTACTAACGAAACAAACTTGGGAGATGATGATTCTGTTGAATCTGAAGTCAGTTCTGAATCTGAGACTGAATCTGAATTTGAGCCGGAAATTAATGATCAAAACACTGGTGAAGAGGATGAAAAAGACTCAAGCGAGAGCAATCCGCCCACAGAAGAATCTGAAAACGACTATGCAAATTCTGAAGATGACAGTAAATCTTCAGATGATGAATGTCTAAATGATGATTCTACGGAGTCTGATTCTGATTTAGAGCAAGATTCTAACTTTGAAGATTCTAATCCTGAATCTAATCTTGATTATGAGCCTGATTTAGACGTTGAAGATCAAGATACCGGTGAAGAGGGTATTAATGAAGATGTCGATGATGATTCATATGAGTATGATTCGGAAGAGGAATATTTAGAAGAAGATTCAGAAAAAGAAGAGGAAAACAAAAACGACAATGATGAATATGATTACGAGTATCCATGCGAAGAATATGAGTATGAATGCGAAGAGTACGACTATGAAGAATATGACTATGAAGAAGAACTCATTCTTTTTGAGCCTTTCCTTTTTGAACCTTTCATCACACAAACGGCTTCTACAGCAGCAGAATTGCAGACTCATTTAAACGACTCAAGTGTTACCAACATTACTATTATCGGAAGTTTTACTGTGAATGACGCGATTAATGTAAATCGCAGTGTTACACTTTCGGGTGATGGGACAATAACATTTGGTGCAGCACTTGCTCGCTTTAATGTTAACACTGCTGCCGGGCACTTGATACTTGACGGGCCAACAATTAGCAGAAACGCGAATGTTGGTAATACTTCCTTTGCTGTTAATCTTAACAGCAATGCACGGTTTACTTTGCAAAGTGGTAGTATCAGAAATCATCATCATGGTATAAATGTGGCTTCCGGGCAAACTAATGCAAGAGTATACCTTAATGGTGGTTTTGTTGAAAATAACAGAGCCGGCGGCGTTAGTTTAAACCAAAACAATTTCATTACAATGAACCCCGGTGCAGTTGTAAGAAATAACGGGACAATCCCTGCTACCGGTTTCACAAGTACCGGCGGTATTTTCTTAAACGGTGGCGGAACTTTCACTATGAATGGAGGCGAAATCTCCAATAATAGAAGCACCAATAATGGCGGCGGAGTTATGATTGGTGTTAATGTAACAGGAAGTCCGGGAGTTTTTAGAATGCACAGTGGCAGTATTACCGGCAATCGGGCTGTAAACCACGGTGGCGGAGTTATGACCAGCAATGGAACTTTTAGAATGTATGGCGGTAGTATTACCAATAACCAAGCAGTTAATGGTGGTGCTATAAGTGTAACAGCAGGTAATATTGCCCACCTAAGTAATGTGCATATAGTTCCAAGTGCGCATTTTTCCGGCAATACTGCTTCTGCTTTAAGATTAAATGATTACTTATTTAATTTGCACACCCAAATACGCCCGGGTACATCAAGTTCAGGAGCGCATATTTTTAACAATCATGACCTTTTTGTTACCTCACCTCCTGCAACTCCACCAACAGAACCGGAAATAACAGCTTACAATGCGCCAAATGGTACAGTTGGAACCAACTACAGCTTCAATTTTGCAGCAACCGGGCATCCAATACCTACATGGTCATTTGTTGGTACTTTACCGGATGGATTAACGCTTAATGCAGCGGGACTTCTTTCAGGTACACCAACAACAGCCGGAACCTTTGATTTTACAGTTACAGCTACAAACTCGGAAGGCAGTGATAGCCAAGCAATAACTATTGTGATAGCTAATCCGCCCGGGATGCCTATAATAACAGAATACGATGCGCCAAATGGTTTTGTGGGTATTAGTTATAGCTTTACGTTTGAGGCAACAGGCTATCCAAATCCTACGTTTTCAATTGCATCCGGTACTTTACCATTTGGTCTATCCCTTGCACCCGGAGGTATTCTTTCCGGAACGCCAACAACAGCCGGAACCTTCAACTTTACAGTTACAGCTACAAATTCAGAGGGCAATGATAGCCGGGCAATAACTATTGTGATAGCTCCTGCACCTGCTGTTATAGTTTCTGCTTATGCATCGCCGGCTCTTAGCGGTTTAAGAGGAACTTATGTAGATGTGCCAATAAACATGGTTACTAACGCCGGCTTGAGTATGTTAAGGCTTCACCTTGTTTATGATTCTGCAACATTGGAAAAAGTTAGTGTTACAAACAATATTGCTAATCCTATGCAGTTGACTCCTGTACATCATACCCCCGGTAATCCTCTAACTATGTTATTTGACATGGCAAATCCAATGGCTTATACAGACTACACAGGCTCTTTTGCAACTGTTAGATTCAGAATTAGAGATGACGCGCCATTTGGAGTCTCAAATATTACATTATCTCATGATAATGCTTATATCACGAGTATGATGCCACCTTTTGTAATCAATATTAACGCCAATGTTGCAACTATTAACGGTTCCGTTGAGGTCTTAAATTTTATATCCGGTGATATTAATGGTGATGGTGTAGTAAGTGGTGCAGATCTGCTTTTGCTAAGGTTTTATCTTGCAGGATTTCCCGGCATTACAATTAACCATACAGTAGCAAATGTTACAGGGAGTGGTACTGTAAGTCTTGCTGATGTAGTAAGGCTAAGAAATTATCTTGCGGGGCACCCGGTTATACTAGGTTCGTCTATATCAATTTATAATGCACCTATGCCATTTAGTGCTTTTGCAGCTTCTTCAACCTCTGCTGTAATTTCTGCACCTGAAAATGCCTCTCCCGGTGATTACATTGATGTAGTTGTCAGAATGGATGAAAATGAAGGACTAAGCGCATTAAGCCTGCGCCTTGGCTATGATTCATCGGCATTAGAAAGAGTCAGCGTTACATCAACCGGTATCATGCAATTGCCTGTATCGCCGCCTGCAAATCAAAATCCCATTATTATGAACTTTGAAATGGCAAATTCTCTGCACTCCACAACATACACAGGGGATTTTGCAACTATTCGGTTTAGGGTGCTTGAGAATGCAACAGCAGGAATCACATCAATTACATTATATTCAGCTCATGCATACAGAGTTGAAAACTTGCATGAAGTGTCACTTAATGTTGGAGCTACTGATGGTTATGTCAATATTATCAGCAGTCAGGATGTAATTGATCCAACCGATCCTATAGATCCTACTGATCCTGTAGACCCTACTGACCCAAGTGATCCAACCGATCCTATAGACCCTACTGATCCAAGTGATCCAAGTGATCCTACTGATCCTGTAGACCCTACTGACCCAAGTGATCCAACCGATCCTATAGATCCTACTGATCCAAGTGATCCTACCGATCCTGTAGATCCCACTGACCCAAGTGATCCTGGCTCTACAAATCCAATTAATCCACCTACCACGACTCCATCATTCAACAATGCAGGTAATAACAATGTTAATAATTGGACACAAACACTACGAAGCATCCGTAGGCCAACATCTCCACCGAGAGTTATAACAGCCGCCATTATTGGAGAATCTTCCGTTACTGTAGAAAATGAGCTGTTCAACTTACTTGAGCAAGAAACGGATTTGGAAATTGTAGTAGAAGGTTCTTCCATTACAATTCCTCATGAGCTTCTGATGGATCTTGCAGATAATGGAAGTACGGGAGAATTAAAGGTAGAATTGACCGTAACACCGGATTATGAGGAAACAAACAACTTCTTAGTGGTAGAAGCCGGTATTACCATAGACGGCAACATCATTGAAGAAACGGCTGTTGCCTTTACTGTGGCGGTATCTTTAGGTGACTTTGACCTTGAAGGGATTAACACCTATAGAATAACTGCTATGCTGGAGGATGGCACTATAATAGGCGGTAGATTGGATTCAGAGACAGGCTTATTTATCTTTGAAGCCCAAGGCTTTGGAAAATTCATTATCGCTTATGTTGAAAGTCTTACAAGGCTTTCAATACAGTTGGAATCCTATGACATAATTGATTTAGCCAAAAATGTTTTACCACAAACCATGGATGTATTACCTATCATTCAAAATGACAACATTCTTCTACCCATATATTTTGTGGCTAATGCGTTAGATGCTGACATAAACCGGATGTTTGATGTAGAGTATACTACATTAAATTACAGAAAAATGGTTCCATTAGAGTTTATTAACGCATACTTTGGAGCAATTGTAGTTTGGGATGAAGCTGAAATGAGTATTGAAATTATCAAGTAAATAAAAAAGCACAAAAAAAGTAGACCTCTTGCAAACCTGAACTCGGGTTATGCAAGAGGTCTTATTTAAATTGACCTTGTAAAGTTTCAGGACAACTCATTTTAATTATTATAACTAAGTTCCAAGTAAAATTTCAAAAAACGTCATCGGGACAAATGTCCGATCATTTCGGATCATTGGAGCAACTTCTAAAGTTCGGCCTTCAAAAGAACGCTGGCCTAATGCTAAAGCACTAAATACTTGTCCATCAGCATGTTGTAATGCAATGGATCGATTATGCTCGTTCCATTGTACAATAAAGCCCATAGATTCAGCTACTGTACGTAATGGTACCATTGTAACATCGTTTTCTGTATAAAATTCGTTATATACCTGCGATAACGCATCAGACAAAGACAATCCTCTGCGTGGAATATAAGGTGTTGCCTGCTGATAACCATTATAGCCGTTATAACCATTAAGCCCATTGTAACCATTTAAAGAGCCATTACTATAACCATTAAGCCCATTGTAACCATTTAAAGAGCCATTACTATAACCATTAAGCCCATTGTAACCGTTTAAATAGCCGTTGCTATAACCATTAAGTCCACTGTAACCATTTAAATAGCCGTTACTATAACCATTAAGTCCATTGTAACCATTTAAATAGCCGTTGCTATAACCATTAAATCCATTGTAGCCATTTAGTACATTATTTCCATTTAAATAACCATTTGCTGTATTACTGCGGTTTAGAATAACAGTTTTTTGGGCTACAGCTTGCGCAGGATAACTTGGCATCATCATTGGAAACCACATCAATAGATCGGAACCTACCTCAATGTGATCAACAGTTACGATATTGCGTGTAAGAAATGGTTCAATCCGGCTATCACGTTCTATTGTCACCAGTAATGACCCACCCTGTATAGTTACAATAATTCCGTTTTCTACAGTCTCAATGGCTTCTACTTTACCAAATTGAGGCGGAAAAGCATCTTCTTGCATATTGCCGATTACAAGCAAAGCATTACCCTGTGGAGGCTCACTTAATACAAGAGTCGGCCCATAATAAACTATCACACGGTTATTGTTGCGCTCAGATAAAGTTAATGGTTGCCCGGTAGTACCATCCACAATATAAGTTTCCGGCGAAATATTAAGAACTATCCGATTTTCGCCAACACTAGAAACAACTTCTATTGTGTTATCTGTCTCATTTTCTATATATCCATCAATAGAAACCGACAGTGGAGCTAAAGACACGCCATTTTCATAAGCGTTGTATGATTCATTTGCATTGTATGCTCCATTGGTACTATACGTTTCGTTGGCATTATATGATCCGTTGTTGCTATAAATTCCATTGGTACTATATGATTCATTGTTGTTATAAACTCCATTGGTGTTATAAGCTTCATTAGTATTATATTCCCCATTACTGTTGTATTCTCCGGTGCTATATCCATCATTGGTACTATAATCTTCACTGGTACTATACTCTTCGGCAGCAAATGCAGGAATAGCTACTGCAAAAACTGCCAAAACCAGCAACGTAAAAAATTTCTTCATCTTAAATATCCCTTCCTTACATATAGCAAACATACTTTGTTAATAAGACGTTTGCTATACAATCAACCTTATTTATAAAAAAATAAGGAGATTATAACACCTGCATGATAAATTCAATCGAACTCAATCATGCAAGTTTATTATCTCCGAAATAACGTTAGCTAATCCTGTACATTAATCCCAAAAAACTTTTTTTGCTTGTATAGCTTGCCCTGTAACCTGTTGACTCATTTCGTTAAATTTTTCCAAATCTCCGCTTACATAAAAATCTTTTAAAATTGTAGGGGATTCATTTAAGATGTCATTTTCAGCTAAATATTGGTGAGTAGTTTCTACTGCTGCAACTGCCATATCCAAAAGAACAGTATCTTTTAATATCGACTGCAAAATAGGACTAAGTAAAGGATAGTGAGTGCAACCTAATATAAGAAAATCTATAGGATCTTCTTGCCAATCCCTTAAATATGCTTCTGCAATGCGACTAAGTACTATGTTTTTTACCCATCCCTCTTCTATAAGAGGCACAAACAAGGGACACGCTCTAACATCTATTTCTATAGATGGATTTTTTTCTTTAAACATCTTCTGAAAAAAACCGCTTTTAACTGTGGTTTCTGTAGCTATTACCCCTATCTTTTTTTTGTTGTTTTCTTCACAAATTTGGATACAATGTTCTATTCCGGGGCGTACAACATCTATAATAGGCAGATCAAATTCTTCATTTAAGCTTTCCATTACATTTGAACTAACGGTTCCACAAGCTACAATAATTGCCTTTACATCTTGACTTTGCAAAAAATTTACAATTTGACGACCATAGGTGCGAATAGTGTCTACATTCTTTCCACCATATGGCACTCTAGCCGTATCTCCTACATATATAAACGATTCTCCCGGCATTGTTTTGCTCATGGCATTAATAACCGTAAGCCCTCCAAGGCCGGAATCAAAAACTCCTATTGGTCTGCTATCCATATCTACCTCATAGCTATTTCAACTAAAGTATCAAGTACATCTGTTAAAGGTATGCCACTAGCTTCCCACAGCATAGAAAACATGCTTATGGATGTAAAGCCGGGAAATGTGTTAATCTCGTTAAATATAATATTGTTTTCCTCATCTAAAAAAAAGTCTACACGGGCTAAACCTTTGCCATCTACAGCCTTAAATATTGCGGCGGCCTTTTGTTGAATTTGTTCTGTAATTTCCTTTGAGATTGATGCCGGAATAAGTGTTTTAGATTCCGAATTATGGTACTTTGCTTCATAGTCATAAAATTCTTTTGCTGACACAATTTCGCCGGGTATCGTTACCTCAATATCATCATCTGAAGCAATGCCGATAACACCACACTCTATCTCACGGCCATTAACGGCTTTTTCAACTACTATTTTATTAGATATGCCGGCGGCTACTTTTAAGCCTTCTTCTATATCTTCTTCATTAGTGGCTCTGGTAATGCCTACAGAAGAACCTGCGCAAGCCGGCTTAATAAAACAAGGGAATCCCAACTGATTTTGTATTTCTTTTGTAATGCTTTCTAATCTTTCGGGATCTTCCAACTCATATTTGGCAACGGTCAGATATTTGCTTTGGGCTATACCCGCGTGTTCTGCAATTATTTTTGTAAAGGTTTTATCCATGCTTACTGCGGAAGCCAATATTCCACAGCCAATATATGGAATACCCGCTAATTGACACAAACCTTGAATAGTACCATCCTCGCCATTTTCGCCATGAAGCACAGGGAATACAACGTCTACAGGTATTGTTTTAACTTTATCGCCAACAATTCTCAGTAAGCCACGGTTGATTCTATCCGGGCTTAATATCGCAGGTGTACCAAATTTTTCCCAAGCTACATTCTTTACTTGATCAATGGTGCCATCATACAATAGCCATTTCCCTTCTTGTGTTATATATACCGGGATAATATGGTACTTTTCTTCAGATAAATGCTTGATTACTGTATCTGCGGATAGTTTAGATATTTCATGCTCCGGCGAGGCACCGCCAAATAAAACCAGCACATTTTTTTTATCCAAAATCATATCTCCTTTCGATTTTTTATATATTGTACAGCTATAGCTTACTGCTATTATATGCCAATTAATCGCAAAGTGGGAAATTGGTTCATATAATGTTTTGAGGTGTTGTCTATGTTTGAAGCAAGATTAAAAAAATTTTTAATTGATGTGCGGACATCATCAGAGTATCAACGTGGCCATATTGCCAACAGCATCAATATTCCACTATCCAATATCAGGGACATTTTAAGAATTGCACCCGATAAAAATACACTAATTTCTGTTTGCTGTAAAAGCGGGATGCGCAGTGCCCAGGCCAGAGATATTTTACTATCCATGGGATACAGAAATGTAACTGACATTGGAGGAATAGGTAGTTACCAGCTGGTACAGTGATTGACAAGTACCCGGATGTCTGTCAAAATTGTTAGACTAAATCGTTATACTGAGTCATTATACGACAACCAAGGAAAATTTCCAAATAAAGTCTATAAAAGAGGTAGCTATGCAATATCTAAAAGATTTAAAAGAAAATGAGCGCGTAGTAGAACACTATCTATGCAAACAAAAGCAGACACTTAAAACTAAAACAGGCAAGCCGTATTTTTCCTTAAAATTACAGGATAAAACAGCGGTTGTGGATTCAAAAGTATGGGAAATAAACAGCGACATAAGCGAGTTTGAAGAAAACGACGTAATTAAAATTGATGGCGTAGTTCAGCTATATAATAGCGAGCCACAATTAAAAATTAGCCGAATCCGCAAAAGCCTTGAAGGGGAATATGACCCAACTGAGTATGTTCCGCGTACAGAAAAAGACATAGACCAACTATACAGCCAGCTATTGACTTATATTGAGTCTATCAATCAGCCTTATATCCGCCGGTTGCTAACAGGGATTGTTATAGACAACGAGGATATATCTAAAGCAATTACTTCGCACTCTGCGGCAAAAAACTTGCATCACAGCTATTATGGCGGATTACTTGAGCATCTTATAGCAGTAACTGATATATGTGATTTTATCAGCAAACGCTATAAATTTATTGACCGTGATATATTAATTGCCGGAGCTATTCTTCATGACATCGCTAAGATATTTGAATTATCACCTATGCCAACCAACATTTATACGGATGATGGCCAAATGCTGGGGCACATTTATATGGGGGCAGAACTGATTTCTAAAGAAGCCGCTAAAATAAAGGATTTTCCACATACATTAGAAAGTATGCTCAAGCATTTAATATTATCTCATCATGGTGAATATGAGTTTGGTTCTCCAAAACTGCCTATGACCATGGAAGCATTTATTTTACATGCAGCAGATAATATGGATGCCAAAATAAAAGTACTTGAAGAAACCATTGCAGGGGATGTAACCCCCGGGGTATGGCTGGGATATAATAAAATGCTTAACAGGTACTTACGCAAATCGGACTATGAAGATGCATAAAAATCAGGAGATAGAGCTGTTTATTCACGACCTGCATTCCAATGGTTTTGGTGTTGGAAAGTATGACTCGCAAGCTGTTTTTGTGGAAGGTGCTTTAACGGGAGACCATATAAAGGCCAAAATCATCAAAGTTAAAAAGCAATATGCCTATGGGAAAATAATGGAGCTAATCACTCCATCTTCTCATAGGCTTTCTGAATGCGATTCCGGAATATGTAATGTAGCAAAACGCTGCGGTGGTTGTCAGTTTCAGCATTTAGAATATTCTGCACAATTGGAATTTAAAGAAAAGCTGGTAAGAGATGCCTTAATCCGCATAGGAAAGTGTGAAAATCCGCCATTATCTCCAATCATAGGAATGGATAACCCATATAACTATCGCAATAAGGCTCAGTTTCCGGTACAAGCAGGAAATATAATTGGTCTTTATGCCCCTAGAAGTCATAGGCTTGTGCCTGTAACAAATTGCAATATTCAGCATCATGCGTGCGAGAAAATCCTAAAGGCGATAGAACAGATTTTAAGCACACATCCAATACCTATTTATGATGAAGAACCCCATAAAGGTTTGTTGCGCCATATTATGATTAGGGTAGGCTTTAATACAGGGGATATTATGGTGGTTCCTGTGCTTAATGGCGACACTTTACCCCATAAAGAAGTCTGGATTGAAAGCTTAAAAGCTATTTGCCCAAGCATGACTATTGTGCTTAACAAAAATACTGCTAAAACAAATGTAATTCTTGGAGCGAGTTTTACTACTATATATGGTAGCGGCTATATTTATGAAGAAATTGGCCATATTCGTTATCGTATATCACCGCAGGCTTTTTTCCAAGTAAACCCAGCCCAAACCTTAGCATTATATGATGCTGTTTCCGCTCATTTAGCCGATGGAGAAAAAGTAATTGATGCATATTCGGGTATAGGTGGTATTGCCTTGTATATTGCAAACAAAGTAAAAAAGGTAGTCGGGGTTGAATCAGTTCAGGAAGCAGTAGCAGATGGGGTATATAACGCTGTTCTTAATGATATAACAAATGCCGGTTTTTTATGCGGGCAGGCTGAAGATTTAGTTCCGGAGCTATTAACTAAGAAATTTGACCAAGAATTGAGCCGGGAAGCAAATTACGATGTCATTATTTTAGATCCGCCTCGCAAAGGATGTGATTCTAAGTTGCCGGATGCAATTGCCGCTACAAATATACCCAAGATAATCTATGTTTCTTGCGATCCGGCAACTATGTCCCGCGATGTGCATGTATTTACAGAAAATGGGTATAAACTGCAACATGTGCAACCTGTAGACATGTTTCCAATGACAGGGCATGTGGAGTGTGTTTGTTTGCTTTTGAAGGAAAGGCTTTGACCACAGTTTCTAAGATAATGGAATGAGGTTAACGGATGGGCAATCGGTCTCACAATTGTACCCGGTTGAATGAATATGCTGGTCAAGTTTTAATGAGTTTAATCATGTTTTTAGTGATTAAACTTATTTTTTTGGGAAAACTTGAATTTTGGTTTTGCGAGGTAGTCTACTATGAAACTATTCTCACTTGCAAAAATTACTGATCTTTCCTAAAATAGGTACAATGTATATCGCGATTTTTTAGGAGATGATTATATGATACATGATATTGATTTTAGTCGGCGTCTATTTTTTGATGGAGCAATGGGTTCTGTGTTGCAACAATATGGTCCGGATAACGGAGAGCCTTCTGACAAGCAAAATTTGCTTAATGGCAAAGCCATAGTAGAAATTCATCAAAAATACATTGAAGCAGGGGCAAACGTACTTACAGCCAATACTTTTGGTACTTATTCTTTGCACTATGATAATGTAGATGAGATAGTAGAAGCAGCAGTAAGCCACCTTAAAGAAGCAATAAAACTATCAAATACAGATTTAGAATCAAACCCTATCCTAATGGCCTTAGATATGGGACCAACAGGACAGTTAATAGCACCATATGGTGATATGACTTTTGACGAATGCTACAATGTATTTTTACAGACAGCTAGTGCAGGTGCAAAAGCAGGTGTAGATCTTATCTTAATTGAAACGATGATGGATCTGACAGAACTGAAAGCAGCGGTACAAGCCGCAAAAACAACAAACTTGCCTGTAATTGCCACTATGACATACGATAAAAACGGAAAAACTATGATGGGTACAGATCTAAAGGATATGGCAGAAATGCTTGAAGATTTACAGGTAAACGCGCTTGGCATGAATTGCGGATTTGGCCCGGAAATCTATGAAACATTGCTACCAAACTTAGCCGCTGTTACCAAATTGCCAATTTTAGTACAACCTAATGCAGGGCTTCCGGAATTAAAAGACGGAAAAGCATATTACTCTATGACTCCAAGTGCTTTTGCCGGACATATGGCAAAAATGTCAAAGTATGCTCAATTATTAGGAGGTTGCTGCGGCACAACACCGGACCATATTAAAGAAGTTATTAAGGCAGTAAAAGCAATATGACGCCGCTTACATTTGTTTTAGTGGCTATTATTGCAATATGCTTTGTATTCACAATTTTATTTAATAGCCTTACCGCTAAACTTGGACGGGTAGAAAGTAAGCAAACCGAACTAGAGACTCATTTTAAAAAGCGTTTTGAACTATCTCAAGAATTGGTTAAGCTTCAAGAAACAGAAGCTGAAAAAGAAAAGCAAGAGGTTTTACAAAATGAAATTTTCCAAATTGAAGAAATTTTAACTTCTTCCCAAGAATCTTTTACTGCTGCTGTTAAAGAATACAACGAGTCTATTAGTCGTTTTCCATGTATACTAATAGCTCAAATACTTGGGTTTAAAACTATTGCAGAAAATAGTGAAGAAATTGGAAGTTGACACTTGTTAACATACTATGTTAGAGTCATACGGCTATGGAAAATTATGCTTCTATGTGTTATAATTTGTTATAGTGCAATACTAAGTATAGTGTAAATAGACTTGTCCACTAACCTCATTGCCATTGTCTTTTCGCCAACAAAAGCAGGTTAGTAGGACAGGTCTAATTTTATGATGTTATCGGGAGGTTATCATGAATAAAAGTTTAGGTAACAACAGACAGAAAAGAGTGCGGAAGTCTGTATCTATACGTATAGCTATTGTTGTTATTGTAATGACATTTTTAAGCATTAGCTTTCTATCTGTTATTAGCTTTTTCCTATATAGTAACTCAGCTACAGCAAGCCATGCGCGAATGGCAGGGTTTATTGCAACAGCAGTAGCAAATACTATTGATCCGGTGCGCTTTGCCGTTTCTGTAAATGCAGAATATGAAGATGATTATTGGTACGAGGTATCGGCACAGCTAATTGCTATTAGAGATGACATTCCGGAAATCGAGTTTATATACATAATTGTTCACGACCGTGGTACAGTCTTTTGGAATTATACTGCATTTGGCCCAAGTATAGAGGATCAATCTTTTTTTGGTTATGTAGAAGAACCTGAAGTTTATGATGAAGAAACTGTACGAGCTTTTCAGCAAGGGGTATTAGTTACAACAGGGATATATGATTCTGTAGAGTTTGGTATGCTGGTTAGTGGATGGGCACCTATTATTGATGAATTTGGCAATACCTTAGCCTTAGTAGGGGTAGATTTTTCTGCCGGAACAATTATGGAAGTTGCCATGTCGTTTCTTATGTATATAGGATTATTTGGCATTGTTGTAGCCATAATTTTTGGCATTTTAATAAGATATATGGTAAAACGTTCTTTATCCAAAACTTTAAAGAGAATTGTTAATATAGATCCTACTTTTTCAGATAAATCTATAAAATTTTATGCTCGTGAAAACGATGCAGAATCAAATGATGAAATTGGTATTTTATATTCCCATTTTTCCAATATAATTAACACCTTCAGCATGTTGTTAACAGATATAAGACATATGTCAGAAGAACATATTAAAGGACATCCCGAGGTTCGTTTAGATGAAAGCAAATATGAAGGCGGCAATTTAAGACTTGTTAGAAGTGTTAATAAAATGGCAGATGGTTATGTTACCAATTTTACAGAAGTTCTAAATGTTATAAAGTCCTATGGCGAAGGTGATTTTTCTGTAAATATAAGTAAATATCATGGTGACTGGCAATGGGCCAACGAAACTATAGATAACCTGCGTTCAAGCTTTATTCACGTGACATCAGAAATTGGTACATTAGCTGAAAAAGCTGCCGAGGGTGAATTTGACTATGCTGCCAAAGTAGGAACAGAAAAAGGCGAATGGGCAAATATAATGAACGGCCTAAACCGGCTGGTAAAAAGTGTTGCAGATCCATTATACAAAATAGAGGAAAATGCAATTGTTATGTCCAAAGGCAGTTTTAAAATGCTGGAAGGAAATTTTAAAGGAGAGTTCCAAACAGTTCAAGAATCTATAAACTTAACTAATAAAAGGCTTAGTGCATATGTTGATGAAATTGCAAAAGTGCTTAGTGCTATAGCCGATGGAGACTTGACTGTTAGCTTAGAGCATGAATATGTTGGCGATTATGCCCCTATCAAAAAAGCTATAAATGTAATTTTAACATCTTTAAATCAATCGGTTCGTCATATAGTATCAACAGCTCAAGACGTGCTGGAAGGTTCTAATTTTCTGCTAAGCAGTTCGGATAAACTATCCGGCGGAACAACACACCAAGCTAGTGCAGTAGAAGAACTATATGCAACTGTAGAAATTATAAGGGAAAAAACTCGTATTAATGCCGAACGTGCAAATGATGCAGATGAACTTGCGCAAAAATCTAACACTCATGCAAAAGTTGGCAATACAGAGATGCAGTCTATGCTTAAATCTATGGAAGAAATTAAAGCTGCCAGTTCAAATATATCTAAAATAATTAAAGTTATTCAAGGTATTGCATTCCAAACTAACTTGTTGGCGTTAAATGCCGCTGTTGAATCGGCTAGAGCCGGAGAACATGGCCGCGGTTTTTCTGTAGTGGCAGAAGAAGTGCGCAATTTAGCAGGCAGAAGTCAAGCTGCTGCACAAGAAACAACAAGCCTTATTGAAAATTCAATAGCTCAGGTAGACTTAGGTACAAATGTAGTACAAAGTACGGCAAATTCGCTAGATGACATTGTTAAAAGTGTTTTACAAGTGTCCGAGCTTATATCGCATATAGCAACTGTATCAATAGAGCAAACGGAGGCTATTTCTCAGATAATAGTGGGCATAGATGGAATTTCTGCTGTAGTTAAAGATAATCTGTCTACCAGTGATGAATGCGCCTCAATGGCTCATGAATTTAACGCTCAAGCTCAGTTATTAATAGGTTATATGAATTTTTATAAACTTTAACGGCAATGGAAGTTTATTTCTTGACATTGCCTAAGCTATTGAATACAATTTCTGATTTTATAGGAGAAAAAAATAATGAATAATACATTTTCAAACAAATTTATGACTGATAAAAATAATCTTACACTATTAAAAGATACAATGTGGGGTCCAAATGCCATACGGCAGTCTGAGGAATTGGCTTCACATTTCACAATCACAAAGGATATGAAAATCCTTGATGTAGGTTGTGGAATGGGCTTATCGGCGTTGTACCTGGTGCAGGCATATGATGCAGAGGTTTTTGCCACTGATTTATTTGCTGACCCAACCAAAAATCATGAGAAATTTCAATCTCTCGGCATTGCGGATAAAATCGTTCCAATGATACTTGATGCAACACAGCCGTTGCCATTTGCAAATGGTTATTTTGATGTGATTTTTTCGGTAGGTGCATACAATATGTTTGGTGATAACGAGGAGATGTTGCCAAAGCTTATTCCTTATGTGAAAAAAGGCGGCTACATTGCAGTTGCATTTCCCGGGTTAAAGTATGAGTTTGGTGATAATGTTCCATCAGAGATGCAACCATTCTGGGATGTTCCCGATGTTGCAAGATGTATCCGCGGCATTGAATGGTGGAAGGACTTGTTTAGCAAAGCAGAGGGCTTAGAAATTGTAAACCTAAGCGAAATGACTTGCCATGATATAGCTTGGAAAGAATACCTTGCAAGCCGTGACTCTTCCATTGAAGAAGAGAAATGGGATTTGGACATGATGGTGGCAGAAGATGGGAAGTATTTTAATACAATCCAACTGGTTGCTAAAGTTGTTTGAGTATAACAAGCTGGAAGAAAAAAATCTGTGGAAAAAATCTATTGATAATTTCCTACGACTGTGTTAAACTCTGCCGGAATTGTGACTGTATATACGCAGTCTGATTTGTCTGACCTGTGCGGGGGACATGCTTTATGCTATGGGATACTCCGCCCCACTTCTCGGCACATGGCGACTATAAAATAAATGGAGGTCATAAATTATGATTGACAAAAAACAAATTATTGAAAAACATGGAAGAGGAGAGAATGACACAGGCTCTCCGGAAGTGCAGGTGGCACTTCTTACAGCGCGTATTAATCATCTTACTGATCATTTGCGAGTGCATAAAAAGGATTTTCACTCTCGCAGAGGATTGCTTAAACTTGTTGGCCAGCGTAAAGGTTTGTTGGACTATATAAGACAGCGCGACGTTGTGCGCTATCGTGAACTTATTGGCGAATTAGGACTCAGAAAATAATTCTAAACCGGGAAAATCGATACACGATCCTTTGGGCGGGCGGACCGGCTGGAGGTTCGTGTTTTCTTTTAAGGAGAATATAACCCATGTATAAGCAATACTCTTTTGAATTGGCAGGGCGTACAATAACTGCCCAAGTAGGTCGCTTTGCGGAACAGGCAAATGGCGCGGTTTTAATTCGTTATGGCGATACAACAGTACTGGTAACAGCTACAGCATCGGACAAGCCACGTGTGGGCATAGATTACTTTCCTCTTAGTGTGGACTATGAAGAGCGTTTATATGCCGTAGGCAAAATCCCCGGTGGTTTTATAAAGCGCGAAGGCCGCCCTACTGAAAAAGCTATCTTAACATCCAGGTTGATAGATAGACCCTTGCGCCCTCTATTCCCTGACGACTATCGTAACGATGTATCTGTGGTAACAACAGTACTATCTGTAGATCAGGATAATGTACCTGAAATACCTGCTATGATTGGGGCATCTATTGCACTATCTATTTCAGATATTCCATTTTATGGGCCTACGTCCGCTCTTAATGTGGGACTCGTAGATGGAAATTTAGTTATAAACCCACTTCCTAGTGACAGAGAGCAAAGCAAAATGGTGCTTACTGTTGCTTCCACAAGGGAAAAGGTAATGATGATTGAGGCTCAAGCTCAAGAAATTTCTAACGACACCATGTTTGAGGCTATTATGTTAGCTCATGAAGAAAATAAAAAAGTAATAGCTTTTATTGATGATATTGTAAAAGAACATGGAAAACCTAAACATAATTACACTGAACACACTATCCCATCAGACTTCTACGAAAAGGTTAAATCTTACATTACAGAAAAACGTATGGAAGAGGCTGTTTTTACGGATCTTAAACAAGAACGGGAAGAAAGAGTTAGTCTCATTACAGATGAGTTGGTTGAAAACTTGCTGCCATCCTTTGGTGAAGATGGCCAAGAAGAATATGCTGCTTTACTGGGTGATGCTATCTACAAATTTGAAAAAGAAACCGTAAGGCGTATGATCTTAAAAGATCACAAGCGTCCTGATGGTAGAGGACTGGATAAAATACGTGAGCTTAAAGCAGAAGTAGATATTTTACCACGTACACATGGTTCTGCATTGTTTAGCAGAGGCCAAACACAGGTGCTTACTGTTACCACCCTTGGTTCTATGAGAGATGCTCAACGTTTAGACGGCTTAGATTTAATGGAAGAAAATAAACGGTATATGCACCATTATAATTTCCCAAGCTATTCTGTAGGCGAAACGCGGCCTTCTCGTGGGCCGGGCCGTCGTGAAGTTGGCCATGGTGCGTTAGCAGAGCGGGCTTTAGTGCCTGTGCTACCTTCTGATGATGACTTCCCTTACTCCATTAGAACTGTATCAGAAGTATTAAGTTCTAATGGCTCTACCTCTCAAGGGGCTGTATGCGCAAGTACATTATCCCTTATGGCGGCCGGGGTGCCCATCACAAAACCCGTGGCCGGTATATCTGTGGGTCTGGTAACAGGAGACAGCGACGATGATTTTGTACTGTTAACTGATATTCAAGGCTTAGAGGATTTCTTTGGCGACATGGATTTTAAAGTAGCCGGTACCAAAGACGGAATAACAGCTATACAAATGGATATGAAAATTCATGGCCTAACCCCGGAAATTATTAAAGCATCTTTAGAACAAACAGAATCTGCCCGCATGTTTATATTAGACGAAGTTATGGGGCCTGCAATAGCATCACCACGTAAAGAAATATCAAGCTTTGCGCCTAAGATTATGATTGTGCGAATAAATCCGGATCAAATAGCTGAAGTAATTGGCTCTAAAGGTAAGGTTATTAAGCGTATTTTGGAAGAATCAGGCGTTGAAAAAATTGACACTGAGGACGATGGACGCATTTTTGTAGGCGATCAGGATATTGAAAAAGTTCGTAAGGCAGCAGATATTATCTTAGCGATTGTAAATCCGGCAGAGATAGGAAAAATTTATTCCGGCAAAGTTACCCGTATAATGAACTTTGGAGCTTTTGTAGAAATTGCACCTGAAAAAGAAGGGTTGGTACACATTTCACAGTTAGCTAAAGAGCGAGTAAAAGCTGTAACCGATATAGTTCAGGTTGGAGACATAATAGATGTTAAAGTAACGGAAATTGATGAGCAAGGACGTATTAATTTATCACACAAGGCAACTTTGCCTAAAAACTAGGATAAAAGGTGAGCAATGACAAATCTACCGGAAGTAATAACATTAGATAACGGATTGCGGGTAATTTTAGAAGATATACCCTTTGTACGTTCTGTTTCTTTTGGCATTTGGGTAAAAAATGGTTCCCGCAACGAGGACGAAAGCACCAACGGTATTTCACATTTTATAGAGCATATGCTGTTTAAAGGAACCAAAAACCGCAGTGCCAAAGATATTGCTGATGTTATGGACGAAATTGGCGGACAAGTTAACGCCTATACGTCAAAAGAGCATACATGTTATTATACTCGTACTTTAGATACTCATTTTGACATTGTTTTGGATGTATTATCAGATATGTTTTTTAATTCTCGTTTTGATCAAGATGATATCCAAAAAGAACGCAATGTTATTTTAGAAGAAATTAGTATGTACGAGGACACGCCGGAAGATATTGTTCACGAACTGCTCCAATATGCAGTATATAAAGCCGGATCTTTAGGGCTTTCTATTTTAGGTACAGAAGAATCAATTGGTGCATTTGATAATAAACGATTTAAAGACTACATGGAAAATCATTATGTACCGGAATCAACAGTAATTGCAGTAGCAGGAAATTTAAGCAATTGCGATGCATTAAGAAAAATTCGGGAAACCTTTGGAAGTTTCAAAGGTAAATCCCGAGTTCTTGATAGTGCCCTTCAACATTACAAGCCTGCCTTTATCAAAAAGGAAAAGGATATCGAGCAGGTTCATTTGTGTTTAGGATTTCCGGGTATAGCCGTTGGTACTAAAGCTTCTTATACTATGGCAACAATCAATACTATACTTGGTGGCGGCATGAGTTCTCGGCTTTTTCAAACTATACGTGAAGAACGCGGACTAGCTTATTCTGTGTATTCTTATCATACAGGTTTTGTGGATACAGGGTTGTTTACGATTTATGCAGCCCTTAATCCTGCTCAAATTGGCGATGTAACTGAGTTAATTTTTAAAGAAATACATGGGATGATTTCCGATAAAATCAATAAAAACCAATTGGATAAAACAAAAGAGCAACTAAAAAGCAATTACATTTTAAGTTTAGAAAGCGTAGCAAGCCGTATGAATAGTATCGGGCGCAATCTGCTGATGCTTGATAAAGTAATTACAGCAGATGAATTGATACAAAATATAGACAAGGTAGATTTGGACACTTTTTATGATTTATATGAAAAGGTGTTTAAAATTGACCAAGTAAGTTTGTCTATAGTGGGCAGCACTGATTTTGAATTGAATAGAGGGTAAAAATGGCTGATAATTTCTTAATTCAGCGTACTGCTGATGCTTACGACCTGCCTTTACCTGCTCGTGCTACACCTCTGTCTTCCGGGCTTGATTTACATGCTAATGTTCATGAAGATGTAAAAATACCTCCCGGTGAACGGAAGCTTATTCCTACAGGGATAAAAATATCTTTGCCAATGGGCTATGAAGCCCAAATACGCCCCCGAAGCGGTTTAGCATTAAATGCAGGTATAGGCATCCCTAATTCTCCGGCTACTATTGATGCCGATTACAGGGGAGAGCTTAAAGTAATTTTAATAAATTGGGGTACAGATCCCTTTATAGTCCGCCGCGGAGAACGCATTGCTCAATTGGTTGTATGCTCTATAGCCATGGTAGATTTTAATGAAACTTGTAACCTGCCCGACAGTGTCCGTGGCGAAGGCGGCTTTGGTCATACAGGAATCGGTTATGATAAGAAAGTGAATTGCTAAATATGAAATCTATTTTAAAAGATATAAACCAATATAATCATCATTTTACTATATCGCAAGTAGTAACATTTTTTGATCGAAAAGGATTAATTGTTACAAAATCTATGATACAAAACTATGTAAGGGACAAGTTACTGCGCCCTCCTGTTAATAAGCGATACTATACCCATAAGCATTTAGCCAATTTAGCTTTAATAACTAAACTAAAAACTGTCTACGAAATATCTGAAGTCAGAGCTGTATTACTGCCATTTATGGATGGTGAGGGCATTCCTCTGGAGATATATGAAAATTGTGTACAAAAAACAGAGGACTTGAAAGTTCATCCTCAATCAATGCTGGAGCCAACACTGGATACTTTAGTGCTAATGGCTCATAGTATAGACTTGAAAGAAGAAGCGCGAAAAAGACTATAATTTTAGAAGAGGTTTACATAAATGAAAAAAATATGCCTGTTTGACCTTGACGGAACCTTGATCGATCCACTTTCATCTATAACTTCAGCTATACAGTATGCTTTAATTGACCAAGATATTGAGCCACCAAGCCAAACTCAACTAAAATCATATATCGGCCCACCTATACGAGATACTATTAGAGATATATGCCCTTCTATTACGGAAGAAGAGGTAGAAAAATTTGTTGCTAAATTCCTGGAATATTTTGTTGTTAATGGATTTCACGAAGTGCAATTGTATCCTGGTGTTGCTGATATGTTAAGGCAACTAAAAGATGAAGGCTTTTTGTTAGCAGTTGCTACCGGCAAACTTACAGCTAATGCAAAAGAAGTTACAAAGCATCTGAACATTGCTCACTACTTTGATATTGTTGTTGGGTGTGAACTTGACGGTACACGCAGTCATAAAAATGAGATTATTGACATGGTGCTTAATTCGCTAGATCCTCAGCGACAATATGCTTCTGTAATGATTGGTGATCGCAAATATGATATTATTGGTGCCAATGAACAAAATATCAAAAGTATAGGTGTAACCTGGGGCTTTGGATCCCGTGAAGAACTGGAGAAAGAAGCTCCCACATTAATAGTAGATTCTATGGAAGAATTACAGCGCATACTTTTAGGTGATTGGAATATGCTATAGCTGAAAGGAGGTGCTGTTATGGCTAAAGCAGGCATGAGAAGGCCGGACCCAAGTGAACCTCATGGTACTGAAAGTAATAAAAAGCAAAAAAAAGATAAAAACGATGCACCACCGGTTCCGGAAATTCAAGGCAAAGAAAAAAACAAATAACGTAAGTTAGATAAATATAAACCATTAAAAAGAAGCCCTGCCGATTTAAAAGACGGCGGGGCTTCTTTCTATTATAAGATATCACGTTACATTATTGATTTGTTTGCAAGGATCAACTTACCGTCCAACAACATTAGTAAGGTAATCATCAAGAGATTCATTCAAAGCATCTGCCCATAAATCAAGCAGTTCTTGCACTGTTATTAAGCCCATCAAAGTTTCTTGAATGGCAGGTGCGGCAATGTTATTGTTGATAGATGCAAAATCAGGCAAGAATTGAGGATGGCCAAAGCTTGTTGTGTTAGGTGAGTTAACTGCGCCCATCATTGTAGAAATGTGAAGTGCGTTGTTAAGCCAAGCTTCATCCATAACTCTGATATTACTTGGTAATTGGCCCAATGTTTGGTTCCATTCGCTGTTGTTTTGAGCATTAACCATCCATGTTAAGAATTCAAAAGAGGCTTCAGGATGGTCAGTACCTGAGAAAATACTGTAACCATGTACAGAGGTAGAAAGGTTACGTGTACCTAAAACGGAATATGGCATTGGAATAGCTTCAAACATATCGTAATCTTCAAAAGCATCAACATGATTTTGGTAAGAACCTAAGTTGTGAACCATACTTCCGGCAATACCTGTACCAAAGTTAGCAGTGATTTCCATATGGCCGGCATTAAGATCACCTTCAGGTGTGTGTGTACCAAACAAAGCAAAATATCTTTCTAAGAAAGCTACGTTTTGCGGGTTGTTGATGGTAGTATTACCATTTACAAATACTTGCTCACCGGAGTTACTAAAAATCATCTCAAAGATAGTGGCAGCAGAACCGGGGCCACCTCTAAGGCTGTGTCCAAAACGAGTTTGAGAAGGATCTGTCATAGCTTCAATAGCATTAAAGAAGTCATCCCAATACCAGCTTTGTTGATTTGTAATGCCTTGATCTGCAAGCCAGTCTGCACGAACCCATATTGTATGAGTGTTAGATGTGGCCGGTAACATATGTGCATTACCTGCTGCATCAAGGTTTCTGATTTCGTCCATAAGAGCAGGAATCATTTCGTTGTAACCTGCCCATGTTGCAAGATGTGGTTCCAAGTTAAGGAGCGCATCTCTGAGAACAAGTCCGGCAACCCAACCATGCATAAGGTCAGTAGCATCAGGGGCAGCATTAGCGGAAAGTGCTACATTGATTCTGTTAAGAGCATCATCTTGAGGTATTGGTACATACTCAACATAAATGCGGTCTTGTGAATCATTAAAAGCTGCTACGTGACTTGATAAAACAGGTAAGCGGATAGGGTCAGAGTTAACAACCCAGTAAGTGAGGTTCATAACAGGCTGATCTTGGGTTGTGGGGGCAGGTGTAGCATTAGCCGGGGGAGGTGTTGGAGCTGTCGGTGCAGTACCGCCACCTCCGGCCGGAGTGTTTCCTCCACATGCTGTTGCAAGCAACATAGCACCAAGTAAGAATGGTACAAAGGTAAGCTTTTTAAATTTTGACATAAAATTACTCCTTTCATTTCCATAACTAATATTTATTGCTATACACAATTTCGCATTGCGTAATCGTGACACGATAATTGATGTGCAACCTAGCCCTTTACAGACCCGGCCGCAAGCCCCGATACAAGATGTTTTTGCAAATACACAAACATCAAAAGTGCAGGAACCAAGGCAATAATACTTCCTGCTGCCAACAGGCCATGGTTAGCAACGTATTCGCCTATAACCATCCTAAGCCCAATAGGTAAAGTAAAGTTGGTGCGGCTGGTCATAAACATAAAGGCAAACAAGAATTCATTCCAAACACCTACAAATGAGAATGCTGCCGTAGCCACAAGACCCGGTAAAAGCAGTGGAATTACTGTGTAGAATATAGCACCAATTTTACTGCATCCATCAATAGAGGCGGCTTCTTCAAGCTCTATGGGTATGCCGGACACAAAGCCACGCATAAGTATAGAGTTGAAAGATAACTGCATAGTGGTATTGATGATAATCAGTGAAAGATGGTTATCAAGGAGCTGCATATTACCAAAAATCAAAAAGAGAGGTATTATCAGCATTGCAGCAGGCAAAAATTGAGTGGTAAGCATCATAAACATAAAAACATTTTTGCCTTTAAACTTAAAACGGCTTAGCGCATAACCTGTAAAAATGGAAAAGAATGTTATAATAACAACACTAACCATTGCTACAAAAAGACTGTTGCGAAAATACATATCAAAACCTACAGCATCCCAAGCTGTCACAAAGTTAACAAAAGTCGCAGGATTAGGCAGGTATATGATCGGAAGTGTAACAATATCTCCTTCGTACATCAAAGAAGTTCTGACTGTCCAATATAGCGGAAATAGAATAAATATCATTATAAGAACCAAAGGCAAGTACAGCAGGAAGATTCTTTTTAGCCAATAAGATTTTGTTTTCATTTTCTATTCCTCCTGTCCAAATTTGCTGGCCTTTAAGTAAATTATAGCGAAAAGTAAAAGTATTATGAACGATACAGTTGCAAGGGCAGAACCATAACCAAAGTTTTGGTCAGTAACGGCAGTGTTAACAATGTACATTGTAAGCGTAGTCGTAAGACGTGCAGGGCCGCCATTTGTTAAGTTCATGATAAGGTCAACTGCATTAAATTCCCAAACTGTACGCAATAAGGTAGCAAGTACTATAGACTCTTTAAGATGCGGCAAAGTAATGTGTACAAATTTCTGTATGCTACTTGCGCCGTCTACATCACTAGCTTCATAAATATCAGCGGATATGGTTTGCAATCTGGCTAAAATCATTATGGCGAAAAATGGTATACCGCGCCAAACACCCGCAATAATTACAGAACCCAGTACAAAATCCGGGTTAGCAAGCCAAGCTATATGTGACTCAATAATACCAAAATCCAAAAGTATCGCATTGATAACACCCACATGCTGCTGGTACATCATATTCCACATCATAGCTGTAAGCACGCCGGATATAGCCCATGGATAAAACATGATTGTGCGTACAAGCCCTCTTAAACGGAACGCATTGTTTAAAAGCAGTGCTACAATCATTCCAAATATAAGTTGCAAACTTACCTGTGCTACTACCCATTGCAAAGAGATCACAAGACTTGATCTAAATACATTGTCATTAGTAAAAATATTTACAAAGTTATCAAACCCTGCAAAACCATCAACCCATGGTCTCATTAAGTTATGATGCTGAAAACCATGATAAAACACATTTGCAACAGGGTAAAACAGAAAAATGGTAATCAAAAGAACCGGCGGCGCAATAAATAAATACGCCAAAAAGTCCTCTCTTTCAAGTAAACTTTTCTTTCCTGATTTTCTGCTTGTGGCAGAAGGTTTTATACTTTTATCCATAACATGGCACCCCTTGGTAATTACTACCCATATATAATAGTAGTTCGATTCTATCATTTGTAATTTTTTTGTCAAGAGCTTTTAAAATTTGTTCTTTGTAGTTGAAATTTGCTAAAGAAACAGGTTAAAATTCACATATAAAATAACAGGAGGGACTCATATGAACATTAATTTTAGTCTTTTTGCCGAAGGTAAGCCCAAAGCTTTGACCATGAGTTATGATGATGGTGTTGTGCAAGATGCACAATTAGTTGGAATTTTTAACAAACATGAAATTAAAGGAGCATTTCATATTAATGGTGGCTTGTTTGGCACTGCGGGCGATAAACAGGGACGGCCACGTATCCCAAAAGATGAGATTAAGCAAGTATATGAAGGTCATGAAATTTCCTTGCACGGATACACCCATCAATCTCTATCTGTAACCCCTAACCTGCGTATTGCAGAAGAAATAATAAAAGACAAGCTGGAGCTGGAAAGCATAACCGGCGAGCCTGTGCGCGGTATGTCCTATCCCAATGGGGCAGTTAATGACACTGTTGTTGAGTTACTAACCCAAATGGGAGTTGAATACTGCCGTAAAGTAGAGACAACAGAAAGCTTTGACATTCCAAACGATTTTTTACGATGGGAAGGCACAACACATCATAAACGTCGCCTGCTGGAGCTTGGGGAAAGCTTTCTTGACAATTCAAATTCCAGGGGATGGCGGGCAAGATTGATGCATGTTTGGGGCCATTCTTTTGAATTTGATGAAAATAACAATTGGGACTTAATAGAAAAATTTTGCAGTATGGTAGGCGGCAAAGAAGATATATGGTACGCCACTAACATTGAAATAGTTGACTATCTAAAAACCTTGCGTAACCTAAAATTTACTGCGGATCAAAAAACTGTTTTAAATCAATCTATGATTGATGTATGGATTCAAGTTGATGGTGAGCCTGTAAAAATACCCGGTGGTGGTATTACAAAGATCGGATAAGGAGTGTGTGCATGAAATACCAAAACCCAATCATCCCCGGTTTTTACCCTGACCCAAGTATTTGCAAAAAAGGGGATGATTATTACCTTGTAACTTCTAGTTTTGAATTTTTTCCCGGTGTTCCAATATTTCACTCAAAAGATTTGGTAAATTGGAACCGGATTGGACACTGTTTGACTCGTAAAAGCCAACTTGACCTTGAAAATATATCCGCTTCCAAGGGAATTTATGCCGCTACAATTCGTTATAATCAGCATGATGACTTATTTTATATGGTAACTACCAATACAACCAAAATTGGCAATTTTTTTGTATATGCCGGCGATCCGGCAGGAGAATGGTCTGACCCTATTTTAGTTGATCAAAAAGGCATTGACCCTTCTCTCTATTTTGACGAGGATGGTACAGCACATTTTGTTTCTAACGACCGTGATAGAAGTGTGTATAAATCAGGCTTTCTAATGGCTCCCATTAACTTAAAAACAGGAGTCTTTTTAGAAAAGCCTGCACCTATCTGGGGGGGCATAGGTCAAAATTCTCCCGAGGCACCACATATATACAAGCGTAACAATTGGTATTACCAAATTGTAGCCGAAGGTGGCACAGAGCTTAACCATATGGTGACAATAGCTCGTAGCCGCTCCCTTTATGGTCAATACGAATCGTGTCCTTTTAATCCGATTTTGACCCATCAAAACCAAAAAGGCCATTTGATACAAGCTACCGGTCATGCAGATTTAATTGAGGATGATGAAGGTTACTGGTGGGCGGTATTTCTTGCATACCGCCAAACCCATCAATACTTCCATCACTTGGGCAGAGAAACATTCTTGGCTCCTGTAGAATGGGTAGATGATTGGCCTATCATTAATGGTGGTAAGGCCATAGAAATAGACATGAATTTGGATGTTAAAAAAGACGTCATACAAAATATCCAAACGCCATATCAAACAAATTTTAGCAAATGGGATTTCAACTGGGTTTATTTGCGTAATCCAAACGAAAGTTGCTATGAATTTACTGAAGAGGGTCTTTATCTTACAGGCAATGAGTATAATCTTTCAGATATTGCTAATCCGGCTTTTTTAGGGATACGGCAAAACCATCTAAAGGGTAAAGTAGAATTTGACATGAAATTTGATCCCACTGCAAATAATGAAGAAGCAGGAGTTTCAGTTTTCTATAAATTTGACGCTCATTTTGATATTTTTGTAAAGCGTATGGATGATCAAAACTATTTATGTTTCCGCAAGGTGGTTGGAGATATCGTTCATATGGAAGCAAAACTTCCTATTAAATGCAGTGATATTACAATTATAATTTATGCAGAACCTTTGAAATATTGCATGTACGCTATTGTAGAAAAACAGGAAATAAAGTTAGGTGAAGCCTTAACCCGCCATGTATCAACAGAAGCTCACGAACTTGGGTTCACAGGAGTTTTTTATGCAATTTATGCTAGCGGAAATGGGTGTACATCACAATCAAAAGCCTTATTTACAAGGGCTGCAATTAAAATTTGAGAGAGCAGCCGGTCTCATTTTGTTATCGGTTGGGTAGCAAATCTACACTTAAAAAGCCGCAAGTTTTTTATCGCTTGCGACTTTTTCTATGCCTCTATTAATTTATTTTTTGCTTACAAATTCTCAATGCAAGGTAAAGGTTATCTTTCGATCTGCTTCGCTGACTTTTGAAACAAGCACTGTGACAGGATCTCCCAAGCGAATCCGTTTCTTCCTCCTAAGACCATAAAAAGCAAGCTGCTTTTCTACATATACATACTTATCATCGATAAGAGAGTCTAACGGAACAAGACCTTCTACAGTATTAGGTAGCTGAACATAAAATCCCCAGGGTAGTACATTGGAAACCGTTCCTTCAAAATATTGTCCAATTTTATCTGCCATTAGTTGGACTTTTTTTAGTTGAAGAACTTCTCTTTCTAAAGACTCAGCGTTTCGCTCAGTTTGTGAACAATGTGCACAAAATTCAGGCAATTTATCCTTAAATTTTTTATCTTTCTTTTGGTTCAAATGGTCTTTAACAATCCTATGAATCATTAAATCAGGATATCGACGTATAGGGGAGGTAAAATGGCAATAATATTTAGACGCTAACCCAAAATGCCCTGTGTTTTCCGCTGTATACCGAGCTTGTTTAAGACTACGTAAAATAACCGGGCCAAGTGATGCTTCTGCCGGCTTATCTTGGATATCCTTTAATAATCTTTGCAAGGATTTAGCGGTTGTACCTTGCGCATTTACCGGAAGTTTATATCCCAAATTACCGGCATAAGCAGATAACTGATATATTTTATCCGGATCCGGCCCATCATGAGTACGGAAAACAAATGGCTCATTTTTAAAATTTTGCGCCACTGTCTCGTTGCATACAATCATAAATTCTTCTATTATGTTAGTAGCAGCAGTAGTTTCTCGCATTTCTATGTCAATGGGGAATCCATTATCATCTACCATAACTTTAGCTTCAGAAAAACCAAAATCAAGTGCTCCACGATCCATGCGTTTTTTACGTAAAATTCCTGCAAGTTTTCTCATATCTCTAAAATATTTTGACCAAGGTTCTTCCCAACGCTCTTCCAACAATTCTAATACTTCATCATAGGTAAAGCGACGTTTGCTATGGATAACAGAAGGTACTATACGATAAGATACAACTTCACCAAAGTTGCTGATCTCCATTACGCAGCTAAGGGCAAGCCTGTCCACATTAGGATTAAGAGAGCATATACCGTTAGATAGCTTATGGGGAATCATAGGTATAACTCGATCCGCTAAATAAACACTTGTGCCACGGGCAAAAGCCTCTGAATCTATTGCACTACCGGACGGTACATAGTGGGATACATCTGCAATATGAACGCCTAATTCAAAATTTCCCGAAAACGAACGCTTAAAAGATATAGCATCATCTATATCTTTGGTGTCGCTTCCGTCTATTGTAATGGTTGTCCATTTACGGAAATCAGTCCGGCCTTGTATATCATTTTCGCTAACAGATTGGGGAAGTGCAGCGGCTTCTGCCAAAGCTTCTTCAGAAAACTCATAGGGTATGTCAAATTGTCGCACAAGACTCATTATATCCATACCGGGATCATTTTTGTGGCCAAAAATATCAGCAACTTTAATTTGCCCTTCTATACTTACCGAAAACATCACAAGATGGCCTTCAACAAGCCCCATTTTTTTAATAGTAGCAGGAGCCAGAGGAAAAATATAGGGAATTTTAGGCTCCATAGGGGCAATATACCCGCCCCTTTTTTCTGCACAAAAAGCACCCGCCAGAAGAGGTATGCCCCGTGAAACTATACGGGTAATAAACCCCTCCGGGCGGGTGCTATCACTGCTTTTTGTAGAAAAATACTGCTTTTTACTACTCTTGGTTAGTTTAAGCTCACATTCTACAACATCCAAATGCAGTGCGCCATTAACATCATTTGATGAAATAAAGATATCCGTCTCGTTTGGGTTATCTGTGCAAATAAATCCAAATCCCCGTCCGGTGGAGGAAAATGTGCCTATAATTCTATTTATAGCAGGCACAATACCACCGAAAATACAAGAAGCAAAGCCCCGCCTATTTTAGTCCATTTTTCCAAAGAACCTTCTAAAGTGCGGCCTTTATTTTTATCCCAATAGGTGTCTGCATTCCCCATACCTGCCACGCTGCCAATACCACCGGAACGCTTTTTTTGCATTAAGATTATTGTTACAAGCGCAGCACAACCTGCAATATATGCCAGACTTAAAAGGATATATGGTACATTCATTAGATCAATTCCTCCAATCATTTTATAGGATTATTTCCGCAAGTATATCACATTTTGGTTTTACTCTGCAAGTTATATTCCTACACTCAACAATTCATAAATTTCATGACCTGATTAAGAAGCTGTATTCAACTCTTGATATACCGGATTGGCGATGGCGATTTTTCGCCGGTTCAAGGAAATTACGACACCGCGTACCCAAGGTACGCTTGGAGAACTAGAACATCGTTTCTAAGTTGAATACAGCTTCTTAAAATTTTTCGTAATTATTACGAAAAAAAACCTTGACAAATTCCATACAATTTAATATACTGTATTTGCGTGGGGCAAGTGGCCCAATAGCTCAGTTGGTTAGAGCGCCGGCCTGTCACGCCGGAGGTCGAGGGTTCGAGTCCCTTTTGGGTCGTATATAAAAAAACACCTTATTGTTAATTCAATAAGGTGTTTTTTTGCATTATAGCAAATGTTAAAATGGCTATCCAATTAGCTCATGGAAAGTAATTTTACGTGAATATGATCAAAGTTCGGTGAACGATTTTTGTTCATCGAACTCACATTAATTTTGCAAGAAAAAAGCATAAGCATTCACATTTTTAATACATGACCTGATACTTAAACAGCTCACATTATAATAATAATTGCAGTAATTCTCCTATATTTGATGCTCCGTATATTTCCATAGAACCAGGTATACGCAAGCCTTTTAAATGCGTTTGAGGTACTATGCATTGGGTAAAACCCAGCTTGTTAGCCTCAGCTATGCGCCGCTCTGCCATAGTTACCGCCCTCAATTCGCCCGTTAGCCCTACTTCTCCAAAAACCAAGCAATAAGGGTTAATCGGCTTATTTTTATAGCTGGATGCTAATGCGGCAACAACTGCACCATCAGCGGCAGGTTCCATAATCTTCATGCCCCCGGCTACATTTACATAGCTGTCATAAGTAGCAAGTTTATAGCCTGCACGTTTTTCCAATACAGCCATTAGCATAACCACTCGATTATAATCCATGCCGGTTGCAGTTCTGCGCGGATTACCAAATTGGGTATAACTGCACAGTGCTTGAACCTCTGCTAAAATAGGCCGCGTACCCTCTAAGCAACAGGTAACAGCAGAACCGGACACATTAAGAGGACGCCCGGCAAGCATATAGGCCGAAGGGTTATCAATCTCTCGAAGACCCTCCTCGCACATTTCAAAAACACCTATCTCGTTTGTAGATCCAAAACGGTTTTTAACAGCCCGAATTAATCTGTACCGTTCTCGCCGTTCTCCCTCAAAATATAATACTGTATCTACCATATGCTCCAGCATCCTAGGGCCTGCCAAGGTTCCTTCTTTTGTTACATGGCCTACTATCATCACTGCGGTTGAGCTTTCTTTTGCTGCCCGCATTAACTGAAGCGTACATTCTCGTACTTGAACCACACTGCCCGGCGCAGAGCTTATATTAGAACTTACCATCGTTTGGATGGAATCTATCATTACTAAAGAGGGTTTTATCCGATCAATAGCACCAAGTATAGTTTCTATATCCGTTTCAGGCAAAATATAAGCGTGTTTGGTATGTACTTTTAAACGATCTGCCCGCATTTTAATTTGGCTTGCACTTTCCTCACCGGAAACATACAGGCAAGTATGACCACATGCATCCAAATGACGGCAAATTTGAAGCAACAAAGTGGATTTGCCTATCCCCGGGTCTCCTCCCAAAAGCATCAGAGTACCTTCTACTATGCCACCACTTAAAACATTATCCAATTCCGACAAGCCGGTAGCCATTCGTTGGTTTTTATCCTCAGAAAAAGCAGAAACCTCACTAAGTTTAGTAGGCAAACCGGATAGTCTTTGTTTTGCGGATTTTGTCGTTGTCACCACAATTTCTTCTAAGGTATTATATTGTCCGCAATCCAAACACCGCCCAATCCATTTGCTGGTTTTATATCCGCATTGGTTGCAAGCAAAAACAGTTTTTTCTTTAGGCATATAATCAGTCCCATTAATTCATTAATTACTATTATAACGGTAATGATGTAGTAATATAATTTCATCAAAAACCGAAGGTTGAGGCATTACATTATGAGAATGCGCAAAATTAGTTAACATAATAACCCATCTGCGAAATCGTGCAAATTCATCTTCATCTATTTCGCCTATCAAAGGTGGTGAATACTGCTCTTGTCCTGTAAAGTACAGGAAATATCCGGTAAGTTGTCTTGATACCCAGTTAAGATTAACGCCACCTGTAAGATTTTCAAATTCTCTTCCAAGTTCCGGCCTTTCTTGCCAAACATCAAATATTAGCCCTCTTACCATTTGTATTTCATCATGGGTAATTATATCATACATGTATTGATCCCATAATTCGCCAAAGGCATCATTGGAAGTGTAAGCAGCAGTCCAAAATTTTTCCGGGCCGGCTCTATCAAGTAATAACCTGTCAAAAACACTGTTGTATACAAATCCGATTTCTGCTCTGCGTCCACTGATCCACTCTAAATCCATACCATAATAAATTTCTATGCGGCCTGGTGTGCCTAAAAATGATTCTGCCTTTAAGTCTGACAATGATTCACCCAGCCCCAATGCATGACCCAATTCATGGATCATGGTATGGATAAATTCCATTTCACCTAAATAAATAAGGTATTCTGTTTCCGTCATTTGCGAAACATCTATTTCAAAAAACTCAATAACGTCTGTTCCAACAATTTCAGTAATAAGTCCATAAAAAAGCGAAGAAATATCAGCTACAAAAATATGAGAAACATTTGAATCGACAATTAAGTATGCCCCCATATAGTCTTGATAATCATATAATCGTGCAAAATAAAAATATACTCTACTCAAAATTTGTTCTAAAAATTCTCTGTTAAAAGGCTTTGTTTGAGAAAGATAATCTTCACTAAATCCTTGTATCAACATTTCTCTTGTGCGATAACTTATTTCAGCATCTACGGGAAATCCATATTCGTCCCGGCCTTGATATGCCTCAATAAAATTTCTAACATACTGCGTATAAAACCGACCAACTGTATCTGCAAAAGCTCCGTTAGTCTGCAAAAAAATGTTTTCATTGTTAATAAAGCGATCATCTGCCCATAGAGGATCAACGGTAGCAACCAATTCCGCGGGAGTTTCAGATCCTAAAGCAGTAGTTCCAATGTTAGTTTGCAGCGTATGTATTAATTCATCAAAGCCCTCAAGATTTAAACCATAAGAACAGCCTGAAAACATTATGGTAAAAACCACTAAGCAAACAGGCATAAAATAAAATTTCTTTTTCATAAATAAAATCGTGCCTTTCTGAGAGTTTCTCAATAAATTACAAAGTTTAAGTGGGTGCTTTAGTGCGATCACAGTAGCAAAACTCCTGCTTTAGCGCAAGCTTCCTCCATTTCATTAGGCCATATAGAGGCTTGTACTTCTCCAATATGGATTTTACCCAGCAAAAACATACATATACGAGATTGTCCCAGGCCACCACCAATGGTAAGAGGCAGTTGTCCGTTTAATACTGCCTTATGATATGGCAATTCCAGTCGTTCTTCGCAGTCTGCTTTTTTTACTTGCTCACGCATAGAATCAGCATCTACTCTTATTCCCATAGAGCTTATTTCAAAAGCAGTATCCAAAGGGGCATAGTAAAATAGCATGTCTCCATTAAGAGTCCAGTCATCATAATCCGGAGCACGGCCATCGTGCCTGTCCTCATCACCTGCTTTATCACCTATCTGCATAAGAAAAACTGCTTTATATTCCTTGCATACGGCTCGCTCTCTTTCCTTTGGACTAAGCCCGGGATAATTTTTTACTAATTCTGTTGCTGTAATGAATGTAATATCTTCCGGTAAAGTTGGTGCCACTCCGTATGTTTTGCAAACTAAATCTTCAACATACTTAAACACATTGAAAATTTGAGTCACTATTTTTTTTAGTGTCTCAACGTTACGTTCTTCTTTAGTAATAATTTTTTCCCAGTCCCATTGATCTACATAAATAGAATGAGTATTATCCAACTCTTCATCACGGCGGATAGCGTTCATATCGGTATATATACCTTCTCCAAATGTAAACCCATACTGCTTTAAGGCCATGCGCTTCCACTTTGCAAGAGAATGAACCACTTCCACATCCTTGCCTATATCCGGCACATTAAAAGCAACGGGACGTTCAATGCCATTAAGATTATCGTTAAGCCCTGTATCCGGAAACACGAACATAGGAGCCGATACCCTGGTTAAGTTTAGTGTTCTGGATAAGGTGGCTTCAAATAAATCCTTTATGTATTTGATAGCAACTTCTGTTTCTTTTATTGTTAACATAGATTTATAGCCATCAGGTATTTGCAGTCGCATTATTTTGTCTCCTAACTTATAATTTTGCCATATATTAATCTTGGAATGTAAATTAATATTTAAAAAGCGAGGTTAATTAATGCAAATTATACAAGATTTGATTCCACTAACATTTAAAAATAGACCGGCCGGCAGAAATCCAATGAAATACATCACCATACACAATACCGGCAATGCAAGTATTGGTGCCGGAGCCAAAACACATTCAAATTATTTAAAAAGCAACACCGCAGTAAACTTGCCTGTAAGTTGGCACTACACAGTAGACGATCAAGTTATATATCAACATTTACCCGATGCTGAAACTGCTTATCATGCCGGTGACGGCAATGGTAATGGTAATATGCAAAGTATTGGTATAGAAATATGTGAAAATACAGATGCAGATCTTTTTAAAGCAACCGAAAACACTGTAACCCTAGTTGCATCTCTATGTCAAAAGTATAATATACCAATAAAAAATGTATTGCAGCATAATCACTGGTCAGGAAAGGATTGCCCTCATAAATTGCGTAGAAATGCTCCTTACAGTTGGAGCACTTTTTTAGATAAAGTAAGAAGTAAACTTACAAGTAGTTTGCCACCGGAACCCCCGGCCAGTTCAAAAACTCCCGAAGAAATAACAGTAGATAATGCTATAGCCGCCGGCATAATAACTGATAGAGTTTACTGGCTAAATGTTCTAAACAACACCGGTAATGCTAATCCTCAATTTGTTAAAGTTATGATGGATAATGCTGTTAGAACTATATCAACAAGCAGCAGCCAAAAAGATTTGTCTGAGTTAAAAGCCAATCTTACAAGCATCGCTAATAATATCCAAAACATTGCGGTACAACTCTAACAGTTCGTATTCACATGCTAGAAAATCACCAGCAATTGGATGCAAAGATAATTCTGTATACAAAATAGCCACTTGTTTTTCTTCAGCAAAACTTACTGTGCCGTCTCTTAGCCTTTTTGTTTCCAGTTCAATTTGATTTTTTCGATAGTTTATAACCCGCTCCATTAAGAGCGGGTCTTGTTCTATAGCCTTTTTATGAAGGCAATAATTTTTATACAAATCACTTCCTTCAAAAAGAACTGCCAATTTTTGTGCAGCCAACTTTATTGATTTTATATCAGGATTTTCTATAGAATAGTGAGACATGGCTACAACTCCATTATAATAGGCAAAATCATTGGGTTGCGCTTTGTTTTCTGCCATAAAAAATTCTTTAAATCTTCTTTTATTACATTTCTGATATAGTTCCATTCTGTGATATTTTTTTGATCGCAAGTATAAAGAGCCTCAGTGACTACTTTTTTTGCTTCCTCTATCAAATCTTCAGATTCCCTTACATACACAAATCCGCGAGAAATAATATCCGGTCCGGACAGTATCACACAACGTCCACCATCCAGGCATATTCCGGCTACTACTACCATTAAGCCGTCTTGAGCCAGGTGTTTTCTGTCTCTTAATACTACATTGCCTACGTCGCCTACACCCAAGCCATCTACTAAAACTTGACCTGAAGGTACCGTTGTAGACACGCGGGCACTATCTGCTGTCAATTCTAAAACTTCACCATTATGCATGATAAAAACATTATCTTTGTTCATTCCCATAGTAATTGCCAGGTCTCTGTGCTGTTTAAGATGTCGATACTCACCATGTACAGGCAATAGAAATTTAGGTTGTATCAATGCGTGCATCAACTTTATTTCTTCTTGCTTTGCATGACCGGAAACATGTACATCCATAAGACCTTCATATACTACCTCTGCCCCTTTTCTCATTAAATCATTTATCACACGAGAAATTGTTTTTTCGTTCCCCGGAATAGGCGAGGCACTTACTATAATTTTATCTCCGGGCTTTATTTCTATTTGTCGATGTTCGCTACTGGCCATACGAGATAATGCAGCCATAGGTTCGCCTTGGCTGCCGGTTGTTATTATAACCATTTCTTGATCTGTATAACGTTTAATTTCAGATACTTCTATCAAGACATTATCGGGAATATTCAGGTATCCTAACTCACCGGCTGTAGCAACTGCATTAACCATACTGCGCCCAAGAATTGCCACTTTACGCTGATGTTTTACCGCAGAGTTAATGACTTGCTGAATTCTGTGGATGTTTGATGAAAATGTAGCCACCATGATACGTTGATTAGGTGACTGTTCAAAAATATCTTCAAATATAACGCCTACAGTCCGTTCTGACATTGTATATCCACGTTGCTCTACATTAGTGCTTTCGCACATAAATAAAAGAACGCCCTCAGTACCTAGTTGTGCAAAACGCCTCAAATCAATAGGTTCTCCTTGTATAGGAGTATAGTCTATTTTAAAGTCCCCTGTATGGATAACTGTACCTATTGGCGTTTTTACTGCAATAGCCACAGAATCCGCTATACTATGAGTTGTTCTGATACATTCGACATTAAAACATCCTAACTTAAACTGTTGATTTGGCGAAACGCAATGTAATTCTGCTACACCGGATAGATTATGCTCTTTTAGCTTGTTATCCACCAATCCAAGGGTTAATCTTGTTCCGTAGATTGGTGTTTTGAAATCGCGTAAAAAATATGGCACTGAACCTATATGGTCTTCATGCCCATGGGTTAATACAATTCCCCTAATCTTATTTTTGTTTTTTTGCAAATACGTAAAATCAGGAATTACTAAATCAATACCCAGCATATCATCTTGGGGAAAGGCTACACCACAATCAATAATCATAATGTCGCCGCCATATTCCAAGACAGTCATATTTTTTCCAATTTCATCCAAGCCGCCAAGAGAAAAGACTTTTAGTTTTTTCTTTGCAGCCAAAAATTATGCACCTCACTTTTTCTGTTTATTTAATACCTTCTCTAAAATTCTTTTTAATACCCTATACCAAGTGCATCAAAATCTTCTTTAAACAAAGAAAAGGCCAATTCAAAAGACTCATGTTCCTCGTCTACCAGTTCAAAAACCAGTTCTTCTTCATTGACCTCCTCGCCCTCTTTACTTGTTATGCATTTGAAAATAAGTACTTCTGCAACAGGGTCATCTGACTCTTCAACTTCTTCTTCTGCCAGCATGTACAGGCAGTCTCCTTCTCTTTTTGTAGCAAGCATACGGTATCCTGTCTCGGTACCGTCCTCATCAAACATAGAAATTGCAGAATCCTCTGCATCAAAACCTTCTAAAGATTCAAAGTCTGTCATGCTGATCCACTTCCTTTTTATTGCAATTTTTCAAATAGTCCATATATCCTTGTAAAATGAACACTGCTGCCATTTCATCTATCACCATTTTTTCTTGTACATGACCGCTTAAAGTGCGCCTTGCGCCAGCCGTACTAAGACGCTCATCCCATAAAATTACAGGTATACCTTTTAAGTTACGGTCAAGTTTTTCTTTAAATGCTAAAGTTTTAGTACAACGTTCTCCCAAGGTATTATTCATATTTTTAGGAAAGCCAAGAACAATAGCATCCACAGGCTCGTACTGTCCAACAAGCTCAGTAAGGCGGCGAATACTTGGTTTTATGGCATTTTCACGATCACGACGAATGGTCTCCAATCCCAATGCCATTATGCCTAAAGGATCACTTACGGCCACACCAATAGTTTTACTGCCAAAATCCAACCCCAATAACCTAGACTTAGACATTATCTCCCAGATAGCACCAGACGATTTCTTCAAGTAACTCGTCACGCTCTAACCTAGTAATTAAGCTGCGAGCATTCATATGACTGGTGATATATGTAGGGTCACCGGAAAGAATATACCCGACGATTTGATTGATTGGGTTGTAACCCTTGTCTTGTAGGGCAGCATAAACTCTTAGCAAAATTTCATGTACTTCATCTTTGGGCGTTCTATCGGTTCCACTTATTTTTTGTGTTTCTGACAGTCGGTTATCTTTCATTTAGATTGCCTCCACTTCTCCATACATCACTCCGTCCTTCAACTCTTTCAGTCTAACGGGGATAATCTGATTTTCTAAATTTTGCATATTACTATGCACTCGTACTGTAATATATTGGGTAGTATGACCTTCCCAAACAGTGTCAGTTTTCGCTTTGCTTGAATCAACTCTTGATTCAAATAGTACCGGCAACACATCACCAATATATTTAATACAAAAGTCATGGTTCATTTGTTTCCCCAATGTACGCATGGCATGACTGCGATGCTCTTTTGTTTTTTTATCTATTTGGTTTTTGTATTCGGCAGCAGGCGTTTTTTCTTTTGGTGAATACATAAACACATGGATACGAAAGAAGTTAATTTCTTCAACAAATTTTAAACTTTGAGCAAAATCTTCTTCTGTTTCTCCGGGGAAGCCAACTATAATGTCAGTAGTAAAGGTTCCTTTGGGAAATAAACTGCGAAGCTTTTTCGCTTTTTGTGCGTATTGATCAGAAGTATATTTGCGGTTCATTCTTGAAAGTGTCCGATCACAACCACTTTGTAAAGACAGATGAAAATGGTCGCACAACTTAGGTAAAGAAACAATAGCATTCAAAAATTTCTCATTTATTATATTAGGATCCAGGCTACCCAAACGTAAGCGTTCTAAACCATGTATATCATGTATTTGCTTTATTAGGTCAATTAAAAGATTATTGTCGTTACTTACATCATTTCCATAGGCAGCAATCTGTATACCGGTTAAAACAATTTCTTTACATCCTAACTTTACAAGATTTTCTGCTTCACTTAATAAATCTGCTATAGGCCGACTTTTTACCAGACCGCGAGCATAAGGCACAATGCAGTAAGAACAATATCTGTCGCAGCCATCTTGTATTTTAAGATAGGCACGGGTGCGCTTAGTAACAGTCTTTATACAGCTTGATATTTTTTGAGTTTCATATTCATCTAATCTTGGCTTGACACTTAAATTAAAGCTTGTTTCAAAATGAGAAGTCACCATTTCTACCAAGCTGTCTTTATATTGTGTTCCCAGTACCATTGATACACCTTCAAGCTTTTGCAATGCCTCCGGGTTAACTTGAGCATAACAGCCATAGACTACAATTAATGCCTGTGGATTTTGCTTATATGCTCGGCTTATCATTTGCCGTGACTTTTTATCACTAACGTTAGTTACAGTACATGTATTTATAATATAGACATCTGCAATGTCAATAAATTCTACAATATTAAAGCCTCCGGCAGAAAAATCCTGCAAAATAGTTTCTGTATCGTATTGATTCACCTTGCAGCCTAAAGTAAAGGCAGCTACTGTCATATTTAATCCTCTTTAATTAAAAAATAGTTCTTGGATATGAGATTCTATTACATCCTGATTATTCTGTTCTGTACCGGCTTTACTATCTATGGCAAAGACTTCTACAGTTCCGGGTATACCACCTGCGTCAGATATCATTTTTATTCCTGTATTAATATATTTCATATGGCTTACTCCGGCAGTAAGAAGCATATGCACTTTTTTCCCTTCAAGGGGTGCATTTTCAAAAAAGTACCTAATAGGTGCGGCCGGCTGCCCTGCCCAGATAGGAGCACATATATATATTTCACTGTTATCAAATTTATCTGATGTAGGCATGTTAAGTATGGGGGAAGATTTTTTTGTTAATGCTTTCCGGATACAAGAAAAACTGAAAGCAATTTTATTATTTGGATCGAGGTCAGAGTTTAATATATAAACAGGTTGGTTAAGTATCTTCCCAAGTATATCAGCACAAAATTTCGAATTTTGTGTGACAGAATAACAAAAAATCATATGCGAGCATCCTTTCTGGATGATTTTAGCATAGATATTGCAAGATTGCAAAAATATATGGAAAACTTCATGAGAGTAAAGTCCTAAAGGTAAAAGCAGGTATATGAATACAATAAAAATCCCGCCGTAGCCTAAATATAATACAATGCGGCTTTTGCGGGATCCTATACTTGACTGTTTCAAAAGGAAATTCAGTTGGGGAGTGTGGCTCACCAACTGATCTTACAAGCCTCTGAATGCCTTTAAAATGGTACTTGGAAAATTTTGATGTGGTCTGTAAAGGACAAAACTGTCCCTTTAACTATACATATATTTAATGCTACAATCTCAACAAGTTAAATTTTAGAGAAAACAAGTTGAGAAAGGGGTAAAAATTGTGAAAAAATGTATGATTAATCTAGTAATGTTGTTAGGTATTTTTGCTGTAGGTTTGGTTGGTGTATCAGAAATAGCAATTTCTTTAAACTACAGATATACCCCAAATGTATGTTTTGAAAACTTTCAACCATTTGATTTAGGTAAGGAGCAGATATGAGTGAGAATCTGATAGCTTTAGGTCAAAATTTCAAAATTATAAATTAATTTGATATTTGGTAGCAACAATCGTTTTTACACGTGATGCCATTTCATTTCTTTTAAGAGAGATAAAAGTACTGTATGAATGCTTGAAACCTTCAGCAGCACTCTCTTTATCGCCCATATAGTATAATGACTTTGCTCTGTTATAAAGCAACTTAGCAAAATTCTTGAAGTTTTTTATGGATTCACAAAACTCAAGCCCTTCTTCGCAAACGTTAAACGCTTCCTTATAGCGTTTTTCGTCAATAAAACAATCTGATAGGTTGTAATAAGTAGTGGGTAAGAAATGGTTTCTTATCTCACTGCTTATTTTTTTGTTTTGCAATGATTTACACATTGCCTTAAAAATTCTTGTAGCAAGATAATTCTGGTTTAAATCAATAAGTATAATTGCAATTAAATTTAAGATGCGATATTCATTTAACGAAAACATCCTATCAGATATTATCCCGTACTTAACTCTATTATCTTCAGATATAACTGATGGAACTGTTATGCGTAGCGCACTATAAAGAACATCTAAAGAAGCTTGCAAGTTTTTGTGTAGGTTTCTTTGAAAAAAGCCATCACATAAAAGTAATGCTTGCAGTATTTGAGGGTTTTTTGGGTCACAGTATTTTTGTTCTTTTAGCAATTCCAGATGCCGGCTTGCCTCTTGATAACGTTCATCAAAAAGTAAATTGCAAATTTCTTCAAAACTATTCCGAAAGGTCAGCAGGTCTTGTCCTTCAACTAAGCTTTCAAACTCTGACATTGATACTCCAAATACTGATAAAAAAAATTTAATTTCAAAAATAGATGGTGCAACTTTGCCTTGTTCAATCCGGCGAAGTGTTTTTGTTGAGCATATCGTTTCAGATGGAGTATCGCATTTGGTAAGCTCCCTCTGGCTTAGGCTTCTTTGTTGCCTAAGCTGTTTAATGGTTTCTCCAACTTTTACGTTATACATATCTTGCTCATTACCTAATGATTGCACATTGCTAATATTAGCATCCATTTTAAGACCTCCAAACTGTTAATGTTTATAATTTTTTCCAGACATGTAAGTTAATTGTGCTTAAAAAAGGGACAATGTTGGCCGTATAACATGGGCAAGTACTATGATAACATATTATTGTGCTAAATGTTAGTATTAGTATAGTTCGTAGAGAAAGGAGAGATTTTAACCATGAAAAGAAAGTTAGCACTGTTAGTGGCTCTCGTTTTGGTCTTTCAGTCGTTTGCGCCTATTATCGGAAACGGTACTTTTATTAGGGCATATGCTGGTAATTTTAATTATTCAATACCGGCAATTTCTGAGATGACAGTTCTTGAGCCGATGATTTCCGTCGAATTTGACGAAGAACCAGACGATCCGGGAGATGAGTCCGAGCCGAGCGATGAGCATCCCGGCGAGGAAGAACCGGAAGATGAACATCCAAGCGAGGAAGAGCCTGAAGATGAACATCCAAGCGAGGAAGAGCCTGAAGAAGAGCATCCGAGCGAGGAAGAGTCGGAAGAAGAGCATCCTAGCGAGGAAGAGCCGGAAGATGAGTATCCCGGCGAGGAAGAACCGGAAGATGAGTATCCTAGCGAGGAAGAGCCGGAAGATGAGTATCCTAGCGAGGAAGAGCCGGAAGATGAACATCTAAACGAGGAAGAGCCGGAAGATGAGTATCCTAGCGAGGAAGAACCGGAAGATGAACATCTAAGCGAGGAAGAACCGGAAGATGAGTATCCCGGCGAGGAAGAGCCGGAAGATGAGTATCCCGGCGA
>WQVX01000005.1 GCA_009785615.1 Defluviitaleaceae bacterium
CTTTTGAACCATCACCACGGGATATTATTGCTCTTAACAATGCAGATTTAATTGTTTATGTTGGAGGACATGGAGAAGCTTGGGTGGATATGATTTTAGATTCTCTTGATCAACCTAACTTACAGCGTGTAGCTTTGGTAGATTTAGTGGATGTTATACATGAGCACGAGCATAGTCATGGGCATGACGATCATCATGAGCACGAGCATAGTCATGGGCATGACGATCATCATGAGCACGAGCATAGTCATGGTGAATTTGATGAACATGTGTGGACATCCCCGCGTAATGCAATATCAATTGTAAGAGCATTGACAGATATTTTAACGGAGCTTGACCCGGATAATGCAAATTATTTCCGTGAAAATTCGGAAGTTTTTATTTTGGAACTTGAAGAATTAGACAGAGCTTTTGCGGAAGTAGTAGCCGAAGGAAATCGCTCCACTGTTATTTTTGGAGATAGGTTTCCGTTTCGCTATTTAATGAATGCATATGGTCTAAATTATTATGCTGCATTTCCGGGTTGTTCTGCTGAAACGCAGGCAAGCCCGGCGACAATTGCATTTCTCATTGATAAGGTAAACGCAGAAAGTATCCCGGTGGTATTCTATACAGAATTTTCTGCTCGCATGATTGCAAATGTAATTGTAGAAGCTACAGGGGCACGCCCGTTTGAGCTTCATTCTGCGCATAACGTAAGCCATGCAGATTTTATTGGAGGGGTTACTTATCTTGATATAATGCGTCAAAATCTTGAACAGTTGCGGGAGGCTCTGAATTAATATGCCACTTATCACTTGTAAGGATGTAGCTTTTGCCTATGATGGCAATATAGTTGTGCATGGCCTAAATTTTACAGTGAATCAAGGCGATTATCTTTGTATTGTAGGTGAAAATGGATCGGGAAAGACAACTTTAATGCAAGGGTTACTTGGCCTAATGCGTCCAAAATCCGGAGAGATAGAGCTTGGCGAGGATCTGCGGCATAATCAAATTGGGTACATGCCGCAACAAAATTCATCTCAAAAAGACTTTCCCGCTAGTGTTTATGAAGTTGTTTTATCCGGAAGGCTTAGTAGCCGTGGTGCATTGCCATTCTACTCTAAACGTGATAAAGAAATTGCTCTTAGTAATATGGAGAAATTGGGCATTTTGCCTATGCGCAATAAAAGCTTTCGTGAACTCTCCGGCGGGCAACAGCAAAGGGTTTTGCTTAGCCGTGCGCTTTGTGCTACAGAAAAAATGTTGCTTTTGGATGAACCTGTCAATGGCTTGGATCCCGTTGCTACTTTGGATCTATACCGTGCAATTAATGATTTAAGCCGAGATACGAAAATTACAATAATAATGATTTCTCATGATGTGCGTACGGCAGTTGAGTATGCAAGCCATATCTTGCATTTGCAAAATAGCCGGGTTTATTTTGGTACGTCAGATCTATACAAAGAGACGGCGGCAGGCAGGAGATTTTTAGGAGGTGACATAGATGGAACTAATTCTTGAAATGTTCTCTCATACTTTTATAGTGCGAGCTATGATCGTAGGGCTTTTGGTTTCTCTATGCGCCGCTTTGCTTGGGGTTAGTTTAGTTTTAAAACGTTATGCTATGATAGGGACGGGTTTAAGCCATGTAGGGTTTGCTGCAATGGCTATTGCCGGGGTTATAGATATGGCAGAACTAACACTTGCATTGCCGGTTGTAGTTGCGGCAGCATTTTTGTTGCTTCGCGTTAGCGATAGCAGTAAAATCAAAGGTGATAGTGCTGTTGCTTTAATCTCAACCGGTAGCCTAGCGATAGGCGTAATTGTAGTTAGCCTTACAACCGGGTTAACTTTGCACATATGTAATGTTATGTTTGGAAGTATTTTTGCAATGACACAAGCAACAGTGCAGCTAAGCGTAGTATTAAGCATTGTAGTTATCGTGCTTTTTGTATTATTTTATAAACAACTTTTTGCTGTTACCTATGATGAAACATTTGCCCGTGCCACAGGAACAAAAACTTGGATTTATAAAACATTGCTTGCATTGCTGACTGCGGTTACTGTGGTGCTTGGTATGCAGATGATGGGCGCGCTTTTAATTGCAAGCCTTACTCTTTTTCCGGCACTTACCGCAATGCGACTTTGCAAAAGATTTCTTTCGGTTGTGATTATGGCGGCGGTTATTGGCGTATCTTGCTTTTTTGTGGGAATGGTATTTTCCTTTCAATTTGATTTGCCTCCGGGGGCAAGTGTAGTAGGTGTAAATTTAGTTATATTCTCAGTGTTTAGTGCTATTGGATTTTTTAAGAATGGAGGGCTAGCATAAATGAGAAAGTTACTGATAGCGTTTTTGGCGGTAGCCTTGCTTTTTTCGGGCTGTGCCTCAGACCCGGAAGATGTACTTGAAATTGGAGAGCGATTCTTTGTAAATCAAACTCTTAGCATTGTATTAAATCAGCATGAATATGTTGGACGCATGGTTAGGTATGAAGGCATTTTTGCAACATTCCCTGATCAAGGAACAGACACCCATTTAGTTTACCGTTATGTACCGGGATGCTGCTCGCCATCCGGTATTGTAGGGTTTATTGTGGAAATAGGTGATCTTGAGCCGCTTCCAACAAATGCGTGGGCAGAAGTGGAAGGCGTGTTTGAAGAATTTATAGACCATAATGGTCATACAAGTTTACGTGTAGCGGCTACTTCTCTCAGAGAATTAGAAGAGCGAGGATCGGAACTTGTTAGACCTTGATATTTGCACGAACTTTTAAAGAAGGCTTAGCTTGAAACGTTGGTTTAATCAGGTTTTTTGAAAAATATTAAAGGACAACCGGTCTCATTTTGTTACCGGTTGCCCTTTGCTTTTATCATTACTTACTTTTTTTATCCCGGGTTTTGCAATTTTCAGCTAAGGCCATAAGATCAAAGCCTTTCATGGCTCCTTCAACCAGCATTGGCAGTGCATCGGAAGAACATGCAAAGCTTGGGATACCTAAGTTAGCTATCTTCTGCCCTAAATCTCTGTCATAAGATGGTGTACCGCTGTCGCTGAGAGCCAGGAGTACCATACATTTTACGCCGGACTCTTTCATCTCCTGCAATTTGCGTAAAAGTCCTGCTGCAACGCCGCCTTCGTATAAATCTGATATTAAAATGAACATGGTTTTTTTAGGATTTTCGATTAGGCCGGCGCAGTAATGCACGGATTTATTTATATCTGTGCCGCCGCCAAGCTGTACACCAAACAGCATATCTACCGGGTCTTGGCGAACAACTTCTGTTAAATCCACCACTTCTGTATCAAATGCAACAACCCTGGTATCCAGTGCAGGCATGGATGCAAAAATTGCTCCCATTACAGATGCGTAAATAATTGAATCTGCCATAGATCCACTTTGGTCTATATCTAAAATAACAGTCCAGTCCTTGCTTCTTTTGCGCCGTTCAAAAAAGTAGAATCGCTCAGGGATTATCCGTCGATTGGCCATATCATAATTTTTAAGGTTTTTGGAGATAGTGCGCTTCCAATCTGTACCTGAAAGGCTGGGTAGTGGAGAATGCTCTTTTTTATTTAACGCACCTGTAACGGCGCGGCGCAAATCTGTTTCTATGCGCTTCATGATTTCATCCACCACCGCCTGTACAAGTGCCCCGGCAGATTCCTTGGACTTCTCCGGAATTTGACCTCTTAATGACATCAATGCCCCAACCATGGAAATATCAGGCTTAACATTAGAAAGGGTTTCCGGCTCGAAGAGGAGCTGAGTTAATCCTTTACGTTCGATTGCATCATTTTGTATAACACTTACAATGTCCGGAGGAAAAAAGCTGCGGACATCTCCCAACCATTTTGATATGTTAGGGAATCTTTGGCATTGACCGACACCTCCCCATCTATCATCAAGGTCAGTATCTTTGCCATCATATATAGCTGCCAACGCCGCGTCCATAATGGAATCTTCATCTCCAAGCATAGGAGAACCAAGCTGTTCTTCTGTTCCTTGCCCTAAAATCAACCGCCAACGCTTGCTTTGTTTTTCATCCATGCTTAAAACCTCATTCTACATCCCATATCCTCCGCTACGCCGTTGGTGTGGGGGCTATATGTCAAAGTCAAAATCATCAAGTGCAGCTAATGCGTTCTCTTCTTGTTCATTTAAAGGCTCTTGCAAGAAAATAGCTATATCTTGCGTACTTATTTCATCTACTTTCCATAACTCGCCTAAAAGCTCTGCTGCACTGTTTTTTTCTCTTGGATCAAAGCCGGAAAAAGCTCTCCGCAAATACACCAGCCCACGCTTAAATTCTTCATCATCAAGGCTTTTAATATATTCGTCCAGTTCCTTCCATAGATTTACGCGAGAAAGCAACGCATATCTATTGCGTAAACTCATACCTTCAAACCAACCTGCACCTAAATCTGCCGGATTGCCCGGACAAAGTCTGCGCGATATCTCTAGTGAACAAAAACTTTCATCTGCCAAATTTCTTTCCAACAAAATAGCAAATGCCAGCCCGGATAATTTGGAATTTTTATCATCTCCGGAGGCCAGATCAAATAACTCTTTTACCCATATATCATCATCAACCAAGTCTATGTTTTCTTGCGATACGCGGTGCATTGCCTCTATTGGTGAAATTGCCATATTTGCTGCCTTGTCATCACAATTAGCGTAGTCAACCAGCAACAACGCCCCGCGCAAGAAAAGTTGCTTAAATAATGGAATAATCGGCTTTGTATCAAAATTACGCAGATCTCCATATTGGATCAACTGACCCAAAGCATAACAAGCATCGGAGGTTTTTATAAAATTATTTGCTTCTGTTGTCAATCTTTGCAAAGTAGAAAGTGCTGACCCGATAACCGTAGTCAATTTACATATACATGCAGTGGTGATAAGCTTTGCCGCTTCAAATACATCTGCACAATCTTCCAACTTTTCTTTAAGAGCATAGGCAGTGGCTAACTTGATATTTTCACCTTTTAGCACAGCTTCCACCAGTTGAATTTCTACTTCCGGATTCCATTGCAAAACCCATTCTTCTCGCCAAGTAGCATCGGCTTGACGCTTTCTATCTAAAGTAGCAAAATTTATGCCAAGAAAGACCAATCTATGCAAGAACGTAGATCTATTTAAGTCCAAAAATGCAGATTTTGCAGACCTTACTCGTATATTTTCACGCAAGTCCAGCTCCAGCTTTGCAGATACGGTGGATTTATATCTTTCTAGTTTTAGCCGTTTAAGTTCTCTGTTAAAATCGTCTTGTAAGGGAGTTTGGCTAATCCCTTCAGGGAGTTCGCCAAATTCTGTACCAACATCTACGTATGCAAAGGCGGTTGCAAGTTTGGAAGCTTCGCCATGCCCAAGGCAAGCAACAGCACTGTCGTGCAAATCTGTTAAAGCGGGCATATTGCTGTTTCTTATATAAGCTAAACCCTTGGCAAGCCTTACTGCCTCAATTATATTAGAAGCACTTGCGTAACCGCCGCTTTTTCGTATTTCGCGACCCAACCTTGACATATACTCGGCGGGAAGATCTTCAAGCCTTTCATCTCGCATACATTCCCACATTAATTTGAAGTATGCAGGGGCTTTATTACCGGCACCATAACCGGTTCTGCTTGATAACCTAAAATAAGAGTGCGGCATTAATGTAAGTTGTGAATTACGCTTGGGTAGGTAATCAAAATCTCTGTCTGTCAGGGGTGCCGTATAAATAAGGCGTTCTGCATGGTATGCACCTGTAACAACAACTATTTCTTCCGGTTTGAAGCCTTCCTTTATCGCGTTTTCAATTTGCATGGCCATATAAGATTCTCTAATTAAATCTCTTGCGTTGATTTTTGGGGAAGCTCTTGCTTCAAGAGGCTCAAGCAATTTTCTAAGCTCAAAAGATTCTAACCACATGGTATTATGAAAACTGCCTTCATTAAGGTTATGTTCAAAATTTCTTTCAAAATAATCGTCATAGTTTTGGGCATTGCCTAGTTGGGCTACTTTTTCATAAATTGAGTTAACGCGGTTATGATAATCCAAATCTTTTGTTTCTGCTATTATATTCTCTCGTCGCCATCGATTTAAACCCAGCAATACATTAGAAGGTAAATCTATAAATCTGGCATTATCTCTTGCATAAAGGAGGGCTTGGTATTCCGGCGAATATTCGGCAAATGGATATAGTACTGTATCTACAGGCAAATCTTGAGTATAAGCAAGCATAGCAATGGGAACTTTTACTCCCGGGTGCAGTAAATGCTTAATAAGGTTGGTAGCATCGCTAGGGCCTTCAATAAGTACAAGCTTGGGTTTTACCTGTTTTAGCAGTTTGCTTAAATGATAAGATGCCGCAGGCGAAAGATGCCTAACGCCAAATATATTTACCCGTTCAATTCCCTGCACGCATTGTATAGGCTTCTCCATTGTGTCCCCCGCTTTTTCATGATATTTTCCAGATATTCAGTCCAAGCAATTTTGTCTTTATCTTCATCCTTAACAATGGCACCTTGCAAGCCTGCGGCTAAGTCGCTGTCACTAATATCACCGGTGCCAAAGCTTGCTGCAAGTGCCATAGAATTTGTAAGTAAAGAAATAGCTTCTGCTGTAGAAATAACCCCGCTTGGAGATTTTAGCTTGCTTTTATCGTCTAATGTAGCACCTCTGCGCAGCTCGCGAAAAATAGTAACAACTTTTTCTATAGCTTCGTCTGTAGGAAGAGCAGAACTAAGCTTGTAGCTTGAAGAAATTTCAGCAACGCGCTTGTTAACAATTTGGATTTCTGTTTCTAAATCTGCCGGAGCGGGAAGAACAACAATGTTAAACCGTCGCTTTAGTGCGGCAGACATATCATGTACACCCCTATCGCGAGTATTGGCTGTAGCGATAATCGAAAAGCCACGTTTAGCAGGAAGTTCAGTTGAAAGCTCAGGAACAGACAGGCTTTTTTCTGACATAATGGATATAAGTGCGTCCTGTACTTCAGAAGCACAGCGAGTAATTTCTTCAAACCTGGCAATAGAGCCATCTTCCATAGAACGGTAGATAGGGCTTTTGATTAAAGCTTCCTCAGAAGGGCCGTTTGCCAGCAACATAGCATAGTTCCAGGAATAGCGAATATGGTCTTCGCTTGTTCCTGCCGTTCCTTGAACCACTCTTCCGGAATCATTGCAAACAGCGGCAGATAAATTTTCCGATAGCCAAGATTTTGCGGTTCCGGGTTTGCCTGTTAATAGTAGCGACCTGTCTGTAAGTAAAGTTGCAATTGCAACTTCTACAAGTCTGTTGTGCCCTACATATTTGGGAGTTATATATACTTTGCCGGCCTTGCCGCCTACAATAAATTTTAGTACACTACGAGGCGACATTTGCCAGCCTATCGGTTTTTTATCTTTATCTTCCTTAATTAGGGCCTCAATTTCTTTGGCGTATAATTTTTCTGCCGGAAGGCGCAGTACATCTTGGCTGTTTATCATTTTTTTATTTCCTTTCTGAATTCCTCCACTTCTGCCGGTGTTAAATAAGAGGAAAGTTTTTTAAAATAATCTCTCATAAAAAGTGCAGGTATTTTTTTTGTACGCATATGCACTTTAAGATAGTCTAAAGCATCATCTCTTGCTTCTGTATTAAGAAGAGAAATAACCCCGGTTATATCTTGCTTTTTTGTAAAAGGTGCTAACCAGCGAATATCCTTTTTTTCTTTATTATACAAACTATTAAAGTACACATTTGTGCTGTAGAACGGTTCAAAAACATTATACATGCGCTCAGGAGAATATCGTGCTTGAGCCACTTCAAAATAGCTGGTAACTAAATTATCACTAGCGTATTCACTATGGCCACTATATCCTTTATAATACCTGTGGTTTTCTTTAAATACCTCTGTATATGCGATGCGCTCATAGATATATAATGAATAATCTAAAGGCAGTGAACGAATCACAGTATTTGTTGCCATCAAGTATCCCCCATAGGATTTTTTAACTTTGTTTTCTTTAAATATTTCTACTAAGAATTCCAAAACATAAGCATCAGACTTATTGCGTAGCGCAAGTAAAATATCTGCAAACTGATCTATATTTTTTATGTCTGTTTCTACTAACTCGTCATAACGTTTTTTTATGATTTTAAAAATTTTTAGGTTATATAGGGGGTCATTACATTTGGCAGCAGCAGCAATAGCAGGTTTAAAGTTGACAGATGAAAGTAATTTAATCATCTTATCTTTGCCTGCGTCAGAATCCAAAATTACAAGCCCAACCAGTGCCATATCCTTTATTGCAGAGCGGCGTTCATTGGCTAAAGCAAGCAACAGGTTCTCATTTTCTTTATTTTTGCCAAGTATAGGAATTGCTGCAAGTTGGATATGTTCATTGCCGGCTTTTATAGCATATTCTGCAAGGGATGCTATTTTTTCATAGTTTAAATTATCTAGTAAGGTAAGTCGTTTTACATTTGTTTTTGAACCCTGAAGGTCTAAATCTCTCAGCAAAAAAGGTATCATTGCAGACCCGAGAGAAGGAATCACTTTTTCAAATAAAAAGTCTATAAGAGGTGCATATTTATCCTCTAATCCTTTTGCGATATAAGGATATAACCTAAAGTCGTTAAACTGCTCTTCTTTAAATGCATTTTCAATAACCTCATAACGGTTAGATCCCGGTTTTGACAGTGCTGCAATAATGGGCGTTAAGGTAGAATAAGGAGCCGTAGAGTAAGGCAATTCTTTAATAAGTGGCTGATGCTTGATTTCTTCCATATCCTGATTTGTGGTATCCCCTTGTGTACTTAATATGGAATTGAGGTATATACCCAGGTCTGCCAATGCTACGTCAGGCTCGTTGCCGGTAAGTAGTTCTTGGGTCATTTCAGCCAATTTTTTTATGGCGGGGGCACGTTCTCCCAATTTTGTTAGGGCAGGTAAATGCTTTGCAATTTTTGGGTCATTTGTTGCAAATTTAGCCCCGGCTATAAACAAGCGATTAACTTCGCCTTGTAAGTCTGTGAGTACAGGTATTTTCATTCTGAGTCCCTCATTAATATTCAAGCCGGATAACCCGGTCGTCTGTAATAATTGATAGTGGCTTTGCGGTAAGAAGCCCTGTGTGAATGTCATTTTCGTATTTAACCAACAAGGCATGTCCGCAAAGCAATGCTTTGTCAATCATCACAAGAACAGGTAATGTATTGCCCTGCAATAGTTGTGATGTACCTCTGGTGTCTGTAATAGACATATATTCTTGATTTTGAGCATCTTTTAAAACGGCTAAACTATTGATTTTAAGTAACACAACAGGGTTTTTGTCAGCCAAAGGTGATTTAAGCAAATTTTTAACCGATTTAACTACCATAGCAAAATCGCCGGAAGCATGACTTTTAATAGTGATGTAATCTTTAGGAGTCCAGGGGCGCATAATATGTTTGCTAAAGCGTACTCTTGGGTTGCCATCGCCGGGGTAGATGTACAAGTTATCCACTACCAAAGGCTCCATTATGCTGTCATCTTGGTCAATATATTTTAGTGACTTATATGGGCGATAATTTTTTGTGGTATAAATTTTACCATTTTGCAGACATATCACATATCCTGTATCTACCAATTCTTTTTTAGCAGGGTCATCATACACATTAAAAGAAAGCTGAACAACATCTGCCTGTGAAATATAGCGTTTATAGGTATGAAGTTCTTCCAACTTCCAAATATGGTCAATTTGCTCTTCAATTTCGGTTGTAGTGTCTAACCTAAGAATATCTTCTGTATTTTGTTTTTTTGCAGTCAAATGCTCGCGGGCTTTTTTTAGTAAGGCACGCAAAAAAATAATTTGAGAAATACTTCCGGTAAAATGAGGATCATCGTCACCTATAAACATGTGCAATTCTCCAAAGGCAGTTTGTATGCCCCTGATACGATAATTGCCAAGTTGAGTGATTTGATCTTTAACAGCACTTAGGCTGCGGGCATCAATTCCTGCAAGCCCTGTTTTAATGATATTTTTTAAAAGTTTTTCTGCTATCTCAATGCCTTCTAACTGGACATCTATCTTTTTGGTAGCGGAAACAATTATTGCTTTATTTCGTAATATGTTCTTTTGTTTTTTTTCTTCCTTTTCTAATTTCTTTGCCTTGTAATTGGCAAGTTTTTCAGCAATTTCACGTTTTAACACGATCTCTGCCGGGATATCGCTTTCAGTAAATGTACTCCCCTGTACATAAGCATATAGTAGACCCATTACATGTTTGCATGGGAATTGCCTGCTTGGGCAGTCGCATCTTGGAATAGGTTTTGCTGCATCAATAAAATCCATAGAGCAACTATAAATTTTGACGCCACTACTAGAGCATTTTCCGAATAGTAGAACACCATCTGCGCTTGTGTGTAACTCTTTATAGTTACCCTTTTTAACAAGTGCTTTACCATTTGCGATTGCAGCGGGATTTGGGGCTAGGGAATCTATGTAGCCGACAGTTAATTCCATGCTATCACCTCTCTCAATTTTTTACTAAACTTGTACATTAACCTTATTTCATCGCCTTTTCGTCTTGTTTTATGTCAGAACTTTGTAAAGGTATATTGGAAAAATTTGTATTTGCGTCGTTGGCTTTTTCTTATCTGAAAAAAAACGTTTGAAAATTTAACGGAAGTAAGTTATTTGACAGGTCTAATATATGATATTTAGCCGCAAAGTTCAACATTTTTTATAAAAAATTTTATAAATTTTAAGGGGTTGAAAATAGCATATGCAGATTAGCAACCTGCAAAGAGATAGCGTTAGAATGGATTTTGCGCCACAATTGGGAGCGTAAATCAGCTAAAATAATATAAAAAAAAGATACATTGTGCTCTAGCACACAAAGTATCTTTTTTTGGCAAAGGGGTGAAATAACCCCATGCGTATAGGTGGTTATAATTCAGTTTTTAGGTCGCTATCCCAATTTATTTTATAGCACTTTCTGTTTCCTTACGGAAACTAAAGCGCAAAGATTTTGCAAAGCAAAATCTTCCCCACCTCCTTTCAGCCTAATTTATATAAGCTTATACAAAAAAGGCGTACAGGGGATCCTGATCAAAAAACGATCAACATCACCTGCACGCCTGAATATTTTAACTAATTAAAATTAATCAATCTACCCAAACCATTCACTCAAAAAATCCAAATGAATAAACACATGCAAACCATACACTGAAGTATCCAACGGTAACAAAATACAACCTACTTTACCCTTGTAAAAAAGGCAAAATTAAGTTATACTGTGCCTACTACAGCGACAGATCTTCTGTGTTTGCAGGTGATGCTTGCTGTGCATCCCCTCAGACGTTGGTTGATGTCGGCTAAAACATCGCCAAACGTTGTAGTTCCACTTACATTTTTAAGTTTATCATACATTTGATAATTTTGGCAATCCTTTTTAAAAAATTTTATTAAAATTTTAAAAATTTTAATAAAGGATCCATGTAATCCCAAGTTTGTAAAATATCAAACAAGGAGATTATGTGGATCCTTTGTTTTTCTTCATATATAATATTTAATAATGTTTAAATTTTTTTGCAGACGTATTATAAATTATTTTGACTTCTGCTTCATCTTTTTGCTTTTCTTCTATTGTTTGCAAGGTGAAGCCCCTTTTTTTTACCAGACCCTTGTCCAATAATGCTTGATACTCCTTAACCAAATCAGAATCTTCATAAAACGATGTTCCATTAAGTTTGTTGTTGCATATATCGTTTATTTCAGAGGCTAAACTCATTTCATTGCACCTCCAAGCCTTGTTTGCATACATATTATAACCCCATTTTTGATTATATAATCCTTGGACAATCGATAGAACTCATCAAGTGTATTTTTCAATGGCTTGTTTTGCCCGTAATCATCAATAAGCAATTTTAAATTCTGTAATTGTTCAAGTCCTATAGGGCGTGAATGGGATAACCAGCGTTGATTATTACCTAATTCTTTAGCAATTGATTCTGCACGTTTATTTTTTTCTTCGAGTGAAACAGGTTGTCCGTTAGATCTATGAGTAGTCCATGTTTTAAATTTGTAATTTACCAGCCATTTTTTAAGCAAATCTACGGTCAAATCTCTAGCTTGTTCATAAGTATGAAGTTCAGCTAAGTCAAAATCTCGCAAAAATAAGATTTCTACTGGGCTTAATATATTGGCCTTTTCCTTGGCAATCAGTTCGTTAATTTTATCTAAATATCCCAACGCAGGAACCCAATTACCATCTTTACTTTTTACTTGAGGGTCGATTGGCCCAAGCACACTTGCATATGTCATGTGTATGCTGTCTCCACTCATACAAAATATTGTACCTGCACTGTAAGCATATTCAGGTACATAAAAGTCAACAGTATCATAATGATGTCGTATTATATTAACCATTCTTTCTACAGCTAAAGCACTTCCCCCTCTAGTTGTAAGAATAACTGAAAGTTTGTCCCTTTTATTATCATCCTCTGACAGATCATCCATCATTGAAATGAACGGTTGCATAACCTCATCGTCTAATCTCCCATAATAATGAAATATGTCAGATTCAAGTATTTGTTCCAGTTTTTCAATTTTTTCTGTAATTAGACCCTGTATAACATTGTCTACAGCCCCCATAATATACAATCCCTCCAATTTTAAATATGTGTTTAATGGATCCGAAAAATATTCAATCAAGCCTATACTATTTGTTACCATTGTAAGCTGTATTTTACCATCTATTATATTTAACGTCAAATTTACTAGTTTATAAGGTTATATTTATCAATTTCATTTCTTCAAATTTTCTATAAAATGCAAATCAGTATCAGAAAGCCCATCAGCCAGTGCAGCTTGAATGATATGGTCAATCTCTGCCTGACTTTGCACCTCGCCACTATAGCTAACCCCATCTTCACTTAAAGTATTAAGGTTTGCATCATATATACTTTTTAATATGTCTTGATCTAATATTTTTTCTTCTTTCATTGCACAGCATACAGCTTCTATCAACTTTTCCGATTGAAACGGTTTAACAATAAAGTTACATGCACCCAACATAAGCAATTTTACAACTGTTTTTACTTGACTATGAACAGAACATATAACAATTTTCGCGTTGCTATCAATGGCTTTTATTGTTTGCACTGCATCAACACCGTTCATGTTTGACATGCAAAGATCCAATATCACTACATCAGGCGATAATTTCTCATACATTTCTGCTGCTTCAATGCCATTGCCGGACTCGCCTACGATAATACATCCTTTTTTAGCAAAAATAGACTTTATCATCATTCGCATAAATATTGCGTCATCTACAATCAATATCCTTTTTTCAAATAAATCTTCATCGTACCGGTCTATTGTATTTTCTTCATTTTCTTTTGCCGGCTCATTTTTAACAGGACTGTGAATAGGACTAAGTAATGCTTCTATATCCGCATCAAAGTTTCTACTCTCTTTAATAGGCGTATAACCTGTTAAATTTCTTATGTTTGAAGGAATTTCTTCACTAAACACCTTTTCGGCCATATTGTCGCCAAGTAAGAATAGCAGCTTTTCAGCTACTATCCCGGGATTTTCCCCTGCTTGTACAGATAATACGCCGGTCCGTATTATATATTGTTTTAAAAGCTCTACTCCGCATTTGCCCGACGCAATCATAAGCGATTCCAACATATCTTTGACTAATTCAGGATAAGTGCCATCTACAATAAGTGCTATTCCATACTTAACAAATGTCTCGTTAGATTCAATTGCTTTATCTTCCAATGCTAAAATACCTTCACGTCTAGCTGTGATAGCCAGTGAAATTAGCTCTTCAATAATAGGTATGCAACTAAGCTTTTCTTCAATTGTGCAATCGAAGTACTTTCTGTTTTCCAGTGTAAATATTGGTGGATTTAGATAATATATATCGGGCACGGCAAAATTCCTCCTATATTTGTGTATTTAAATTTCAATACAGGAAAAACCCCTTGAAATAAGGCTTAAAATTGCTTTTTTCAAAGGGTTTTCTTTTTATTTGCTGTTCAAAATCTTGCTACTTAGAAGTACTGTAGATATGCCAGTGTATTCCAAAGCGATCTTGTATGTTTCCACATAAAGTAGCCCAAAATTGCGGAGCTAATGCTTCAACGACTTGTCCGCCATCTGCGAGTTTATTAAAAACAGAAGTTACTTCTTCGACAGAGTCAAGAGAAAGCATCAGAGTGAAATAGTCGCCTGCTATTGGTGCTGTTCCTCCATCAGTCATTATAATTTGTGTGCCATATATCAACAATTCGGAATGCATTACGAAATTTGGTGGCAAAGACTCATCCATGCCGGAATTTGGTGGAGCATCGCGTAAATAGGCAACCTCTTTTACCACTGCGCCAAGTGTCTCCTTGTAAAATGTAATGGCCTCGTCGCAATTACCTTGAAAACTAATTGTTGTAATAAGCATGTTTATACTTCCTTTCACAGGGTTATGCCGCCTCGAGTATATCCAAATGATCCCACTTTTTCCCCTATTTTATAATATGCCCACTCTGCAAATAACAAACCGTCTACCTTTTCAATAATAACTTTTTGATTAGCATCCACTTTATCGTTATCTACATGCATGGCAACTACTTCTCCTAAAAAAAGGTCATGGTCGCCTACTTCACTTACATTAAGCATTTTACATTCTAAGTTAACGGGGCATTCTTCTATGATTGGCGGGGCTACTTCTGACGATTGCAGCGGAGTCAGTCCATATTCGGCAAATTTGTCTAGCCCGTCACGGCCGGTGGATGTGCCAACCAAATCCATTTTCTCCATGATAGCTACTGTAGTAAAATTAACAGTAAATTGCTTACATTCTACTATCAATCCATGTGTATAAGTTGCCTTTCTTAAAGCAATGCCTATGATACAAGGCTCTCGCAGGCCAATGTTAAATACTTCTCCGGCCGCCATAACATTTGGTTTTCCTTGAGAATCCACTGCAACAATCAAGCCAATAGGGCTTGGATACACCGGGCGAAATGGTGTGGTTATTCGAGTTTTTTCCATAGCATACCTTCTATAATTTTTTTTGGTAGTATATCACATCAACTCTATTGTAGCCAGACTAATAAATTTGATATAATTTAAAGTGTATTATTGTAAATAAAGTGGCATAAATCAATGTGAATATGATGAACAAAAAGGTTCTTATTTCGTAACGGTATATCGTACGAAACAAGAACCTTTTTTATTTTGATTTAATTGCTAAATTTATTTAATTTCAACTTCTCTATTACTGACCATCTACATATGGTGCAGGTGCTGTTAAGCCCATAAGGTGCCAGCCGGAAAACCCATTATTAGCTGTCATATTACCGGGAATATTATGGCCGTTGTCTGTACGTACACGGCTCAAGTTAGCAACCCTGTTATTAACTGCAACAATATCCAAGTTCCATGTTAATGGTAAAGCCGGTACTTCTTCATAAAATACTTGTTCCCATCTTCTGTAAGCATCAGCCAAGAAGTCAGGATCCCAAGCTTCTTGAGACATTATATCGCCAAGAACTTGTTCAAATGCAGGGCTTGTGTGACGTGGCATATTAAACAATGCATTAGCCGCCCAAAGTGTTGGATTTGGATTAGCTCCAAGGCTCCAGCCCATTGCAAATATGTCTATTGGGCCGTAATCTTCGCCATGAACAACGATATCTGTAAAGAAGTTCCATTCCAAGAAGTCACCTTGGTACATTACTACTCTAAGACCAATTTGTCTCCAGTTTTGGATGTTTAAAGGTACCCAAACATCATGAGTTGGGTTAGAGTGCTGCCCATAGGTAAATGTCATTGGTGTGCCATCCAAGTTTAATCTGTAACCTTCGGCATCTCTTTCTGTAAAGCCTGCTTCATCTAAAATCTGATTAGCCAGGGCTAAGTCGAAAGTAAAGCTTTCAGCGTCAGGATTAATAAAATTGCCGGCATTAAATGGGTGTAACACTGATGGTGCAGGTGTCCATAAACCTTGGCCTACAACATCCGACACAGTTTGGCGGTCACTTGCATGAGCAAGAGCACGACGTATTGCAACATTTGTTATTGGATGACCGTCTGCACGTGGTACAGCAATTGGATCGCCATTAGCATCTACGCCTCTTCTTCCTATCCTAAAGTTTAAGAAGGTAGTAGAAGCAGCAGCCCAGCCGATAAGTTGATAGTTGCTTGGGTTCATAAGGTTATATTCTGCCAAATTTGCTGCTTGATAATGGACAACGTCATGTGCTCCGGAACGCATTGCAGCAGGTACTAACGCAAAAGGTACATTTTCAATCAACATTCCATCTACGAGAGGAGCACCTCTGTAATAATTATCATTAGGCAATAAAAATACAGATTCGCCCGGTACAACAGTGTCTATTATGAAAGGCCCAAAACCAAGCAGTTGATCTCTGGCACGTGCATGGCCTTCTATGCCTTCATGGCCTACTTCGGCTATAACAGGCTCAAGGTGATGACGTGCAACAGGATTAACCCAAACACTGCCTGCAAACAAAGCAGATGGTGGCAATGGCTCTACATAATAAATACGCAAAGTACGGTTATTGTTTGAAAGTACCATACCGGAAATATAATTTGCTGTTCCTGCTCTGTACGCATCAACACCAACTACATTAGGTATAAAAGTTTCATCACTAAAGCGTACTCCTGTAAAGTCCGGATGAGCTATAAGTTCATAAGCAAACACAAGGTCATCCATTGTAAGCGGTACTCCGTCATGCCAGTAAACATCATGTTGCATTTCCATAATAACAACATTTGCGTCTCTGTCATATTCAAAGGATGCAATACCGCTATTTGTCCATAGGTTTGCTGCATCCCAAGCAACAAATGGCGATGTAATAACTTCTCTTACAAAACCGTCAGCAGCATCATCGCTATGTGTAGCTAAAAACAAGCCGGAAAATGTGCTGGCAGTGGCATTACCAAAGCGCAAAATGTTGTCGGAGCCTGTGCCCCTTGGTAAAACCGGTGCATCGTTAGTTGTGTAAGCAGGAAACTCATCTGAAGTTATGTGCTGTACCGGGGCGGCACCTCCACCGGCACCACCCGGACCGGCACAAGCTGTAAAAGTAAGTACAGCTACAAGTGACATTGCTAAAATTCTTACATTTCTGCTTTTTTTCATAAAATCCTCCTTTTAAAAACTTAACAGTAACATTTATGCATACCTTTGCTTGGGGTCTGCGACCCGCTGAAGGGCGTTGCCAACAAAATTAACACAAAGCATAATTGTGCAAACCAGTACTAAAGCCGGTGCCCATACCCATGGAAAGTGTTGCAAATACATAGGATTTATGGCATTTTGCATCATAGTTCCAAGGGAAGGAAAGTCCCATCCAAGTCCAAATCCTAAAAGAGACAGACCGGTTTCTATACCAATACTTGCAGCCAAAGTTAAAACAAAATTGGCTACAGTTACATCAACTAAGTTAGGAAGCATTTCCCTAAACATTATTACAATATTTGGTGTACCCAGTGTTTTAGAAGCACTAATGTAATCCATTTGCGATTGAGATAGGGCTGATGCTCTAAGCAACCTTGCCCTGCCCACCCAACTAAACGCAGTTAAAAGTGCAATGAAAACCGGCACAGTACGGCTTAATACTGAAAGGAGTGCTATAACAACCATAAGAAAAGGCACCATATTCCAAGTATCAACTATACGCATGATTATATTATCTGTTTTTCCTCCATAAAAGCCCGATATAACACCAATTACTATTCCAAATATAAATGAGAAAAACGTAACTCCAAAGGAGATAAGAAGGCTGTTTCTTGCAGCAACAAATATTAAATGAAATTGATTGCGCCCCAAAGAATCAAGACCCAACAATGTCCCGGAGTTTGCCGGAGAAACAGGGAGTGGCCGAGGTGTTACCCACATAACATCAAATAAGCTTTCTACTATAAAAGCTCCAATAAAAATTGTCAAAAATATAGCAATAAGCATAACTAAGCTTACCGAGGCTAAAATATCATGCTTTAGTTCATAAAAAAATAATTTCAAAAGACTTTTTGGTTTTTCTGAAAAACCACTTTCTAAACTTTGCATATTGACTACTCCTTCCTATGTTTTTATATTACTTGATACGGATCCTGGGATCTACTATAGTTAAAATTATATCAGAAAGCAACATACCTCCGGCAGCTATAACAGAAAATATTATAATAAGAGCATTTATCACCGCAGAATCCCTCATCAATATAGAAGAAAAAAAGAGTTGCCCCATACCCGGATATTGAAACATCATTTCAATAAACAAAGCACCTGTAAGCTGAAATACCAATACCAGACTAAAACCGGAAGCTGCGGGAATTAAAGAATTACGCAGTATATGCTTATTAAATATAACCTTAGAAGGCACTCCCTTAGATCGTGCCATAAGTACATACTCTGAATAAGTTCTATCTATTATATTAGCACGCAGCATAAATATTATACCAATTGTGCCTAACAATGCCCCCGTTACAGCAGGTAATATCATGTGGTATATCCTGTTCATTAAAATAACCAATGTATTGCCCTCTGATATTATAAGCGCGCTTACAGATCCGCCGGAAGGAAACCATCCTAAATTAAAAGCAAATAAAAGTATCATCAGTATGCTTAAAACTAAAGTGGGTAAAGATAGGGCAATAAACGTATATATAAGTATACTTTTATCTAAAACAGCACCTTTGTAACGCCCGGCTAATACCCCAAGTGGTATTGCTATCAGGTAGGTTAATATTAGTGTTACAATGGCTAACCAAAACGTATTAACTGCACGTTCGCCAATAATTTCTGTAACAGGACGGCGATGTATAAAACTTTGGCCAAAATCTCCTGTAAGCATACCGCCAAACCAATCAATGTATCTAACATACCATGGATTGTTAAGCCCTAATCTCTCGCGTTGAGCTTCTATTGCAGCAGCATCTAAAGATGGGTCTATCCTTCCCGAAAGGGCATCTCCCGGCATAAGATGAGAAAGTAAAAATACTCCAAAGCTTATAACTATAAGTTGTGGTATTAAAATTAATATCCGCCGTAATACTGTTTTCCACATATTTAAAACCTCCTTATCTATCTGTCGTTTATGGCATTGCTACAAAATGAGTGTTATTGTTTTCGTTTAAAAGGCGCAAGTCGTACACTGATCCGCCTTCTGCATAATATTTATTGTATTGGTTTTTATATTCCTCATTAATTGCATTGCGATGCGCCTCATTAGCTTCTTTTAAGTCCGGGTTAGTGCTTGGGATTGAAGCTATAAGCCTTCTTGTATATATATGGCAGGGATTTTGATAAATATCTTCCCTGGAGCCAACTTCAACAAAACGAGAGCTATGCATGATTATTAAAGTTTCACACATATGTTTAACTACTCCTAAGTCATGGCTTATAAATAAATAGGAAAGCCCTAACTCCTCTTGCACATCTTTCATATAATTTAGAACCTGCGCTTGAATAGATAAGTCAAGTGCTGAAACAGGTTCATCTGCAACAATTAATTTTGGTTTTAAAGCGATAGCGCGGGCAACTCCTATACGTTGCCTTTGCCCGCCGGAAAATTCGTGGGGATATTTTAATGCATTTTCAGGTGACATACCAACAATTGATAAAAGTTCATCTACCCGTTTTCGTTCTTCCTCTTTGGTTAACTTTTCAAAATTTCTGATAGGCTCTGCAATAATATCTAAAACACGCTTTTTAGCGTTTAGGGAGGAGTGTACATCTTGGAAAATCATTTGCACACTTTTCCTGTATGCAGATCGATTTTTACCTATATATCTGGTGATATCCTCTCCGTTAAAATAAATAGAACCTCCGGCTAATGGAACAAGTCCTAAAATAGCCTTACCGGTGGTGCTTTTACCGGATCCGCTTTCTCCAACAAGTCCTACTGTTTGCCCTTCGTTTACAGAAAAGCTTATGCCGTCTACGGCTTTAACATGTCCTACGATACGCCCCATAATGCCACCTCTTATAGGGAAGTATACTTTTAAGTCCTTAACCTCTAAAAGAGCCATTATCACGCGCCTCCTTCATTTTCAAAATAAAAGTCTTTATAACAAGTACAAAATACAAAATGATTTGGGCGTACTTCATGATAATCCGGATTTTCTTCATGCATACTACCATCTATCCAAGGGGTGCGGTGCGAAAAACGGCAACCTTCCCTAGGCATATACATTAAGGTGGGAACAATACCCTTGATTGCATTTAGCCTATGCAGATCTTCGCCTACATTAGGTATTGAGGCTAACAAGGAACGTGTATAAGGGTGTTGAGGGTTTTTAAAAAGATCATTTGCGCTTGCAAGCTCTACAATTTGACCTGCATACATAACCGCTACCCTATCGGCCATTTCTGCAACTACACCTAAATCGTGAGTAATTAATATTATAGAAGATTGCGTTTCTTTTTGCAGTTTTCTAAGCAAATCTAATATCTGTGCTTGAATGGTAACATCTAATGCTGTTGTAGGTTCGTCTGCAATAATAAGTTTAGGGCTACATGCCAACGATACAGCTATTGTGGCGCGCTGCCTCATTCCACCGGAAAGCTCATGCGGAAAAGAAGCATATGTTAGCTCAGGATTAACCATACCAACTTCTGATAAGAGCTTTATTGCCCTATCTCTTTTTTCTTTTTTATTCATGTTAGTGTGGTACGTAAGAGACTCTTCTATTTGTGGCCCTACTCTTATAACAGGATTTAGGGCAGTTAAAGGATCTTGGAAAATTACAGAAATATCCTTACCTCTAACTTTATTTAGCTTACTTTCGTTTAAGTCGAGAAGGTTTTGCCCGTTAAAGTTAACTTCACCTTCAATTCTTGTGTAGTTCATGTTATGCAACTTAGTAATAGAAAGGGACAAGGCACTTTTTCCACATCCACTTTCACCCACGATGGCAAAAACCTCATTATGCATAATATCTATGCTGACCCCATCTACAGCCGCATAGTACTGTCCATCTATTCTAAAAGATGTCCGCAAATTATTAATAGATAGCAATATGTCATCCATATATTTGACCTCCTTATCCGTATATTATAACACTATTGGTAAAAATGTTCAATCAACTGACAGCATTTCATTAAAACAATCTGAATTTACGTTAATATTGTACAATTTAAATGTATTAAACAGCAGTTTAGATGTCAAGTTTCTTGTCTGTTAACATAATTTTATATCGAATAAAGAGGATTTTTTTAGTGTTGATAAGAATCAATTGCAAGCAATACAAATAATTTGTGCAAAATTATACGAAAAAAAGCCCAACATATTGAGCCGGGCATAATACTTTTAGGCAAATGCAAGACTTAATTCTGCTGAACTCGTAAACTAACACATTTTCATTTTCAACCGGTTAAAGCGATTATTTTGATTTAGTTAGGCTCGTGTTAAAAACCTAAAAGAGATGGATCTACTTCCATAAAATCATCCAAATAATCCGGGAAATTAATAGTAACTCCGCCTACTTGTACAATTTGTGTATAAGTGGTCATTGTAACATCAATTACTTCGCCTTCAAATTCCATAGTGTAAGAAAAAGCCATATCCATTGATTGCAACTCATCTGCATTATTCAAAACAACACTAAAATCTATGTCGCCAAAATTTAAAGTGATGCCCATATCTAAGCTTAAACCAATGGTCTCCAGCATACCGGACACCATTCCATCAAGCAGTTCAGACATAGCAGAAGCTGTAAGCCTAAAAACTAATTCAATTCCACTATCAGTAGTTCTAACTTCTTGAAACGCAATGGCTTCTTCTGTAAAGTCAAGGATTCCGGTATTAGCTTGTTCTAAAACATCTTCCAAAGGAAAAGGCATTCTCATACCCATTCCCATCATGTCCATATAATACCATCCATTGCGGAAATATATGGTGGTTGGGATAGACATTCCTTGGATATCCATGGTCATTTCCATATGCATATCTACATCAGTTTCGCTATGCATAACTTGGGATGCAGTTGACGAAGAACGGATTTCTTCTACTTCTCCATCAAATGACATAATCATAATGGATTGTGATTCCATTCTAAGTGAGCCTGCTTCCATCAAAGTTTCTGATGCTCGCATATAGCGTTCAAAGGCTGCTGTTTCTTCAGGAGACATGGCACCACTACCACACGCCACCATTGTTAAAGTCATCATCAGTGTAAAAAATATTAAAATTGCTTTCCTCACATTAAAACCCCTTTCGTTATTTTACTTGCTAACGGAAGAAAAATTTAGCAAGCACACGAATAGGGATAATATCATATTTTTGGGATACAATCAATCCCTCAAAAAGAAATCGGCCAACGCATATACGTTAGGCCGATTTCTTGATCGCTTAGAATCAAAACAAAACTTTAAGGAAGGATCACATTATACCATGCTTAAAAACCGTTTTCAAGTATAAAATTATGTTCTGTTTTGTTTTATTATTATCGTGCAACTTGGAACATAGATATAAGGTTATGCAGCTCTTCTGCTTGCGAAGAAAGCTCCTCAGTTAACGAAACAGTTTCTTGCGACGTAGCAGAGTTGTTAGCCGTAATTTCTGAAATTTGAGATATTCCATCAGTAATTTGACTAAAAGCCATTGCCTGCATATCTGTACCCTTTGCAATTTCACTTATAATTTTTGCAATTTGTTCAGAATCTTCAACAATTTTCTCTAGGGAAGAAGCTGTAGTGTTAGCCATCTTCATTCCGCTATCTACTTGACCTATAGATTCATCTATAAGAGTGGCTGTGTCTTTTGAAGCGATTTGGCTTTTTGAGGCAAGGTTCCGTACTTCTTCAGCAACAACAGCAAAGCCCTTGCCTGCATCACCTGCTCTTGCAGCTTCTACAGATGCATTTAAGGCAAGTAAATTTGTTTGGAAAGCAATGTCATCAATTACCTTCATAACCTTTTGTATTTTTGAAGCAAAATCCTTGATTCCTTCCATAGAAACAAGTAAATCTTTCATATATTTATTACCGTCTTGCGCATTTAACAAAGAACTATCTGTAAATTCGTTAATATGCTCTATTTTCTTTAAGTTATTATCCATAACTTTGCCGGTGGTAGCAATTTCCTGATTTAGCTCATAAATGGTGGTAGATTGATCTATGGTTCTTGATGCCAGTATTCCGTTACCCGCTGAGATTCTTTTGGAGTTGTCAGAAACCAGCATAGCAGCTTCACTTATTTCAGAAATTAAAGAACTCATGGAGTTAATTAATTGTTCCATAGACTGCCGGATTGGAACAAAATCGCCATTATAATTTTGATTAAGCTTTACATTAAAGTTTTTAACTGAAAATTGCTGCAAGATATCAGCAACTTCATTAATGTAGTTTTTAATTACTAATATTGACGTTTTTAGCTCGCTACCTATTTGGTTGTATATATCAGCTATGGCGGCAGTATCATTGTCATGAGGCTGTGGAGTATAGTTAAATTCTAATAACCCTTTGCCTAAGCCATCTTTAAGCTTTTGGATAATATTCATTGCTTCAGTTTTTTGATAAATGTTAACTTTGTTGCCTTGCTCCTCGGCTTTCATTAAGTTGCTAACATTGCTAACATCAAAATTGGCAAACATTGCACCTTTAACTTTTCCGTTGGGATCTTTTATTGGATGCAAAACATATTCTTCTATAAGTATTTGGCCGGTAGGTGACTCAAATTCTAACGGGAAATTTACGCCTTGTCCTGTCCGCATAACTTGCTCAATGCGTTCATCCAATATCCTACCGTTTTCATCCGGAGAAATATCATAGTTAGTTTTTCCGTAGGTTTCCGGGGTAAAGCCTTGCTCTCTGGAAAGTCTGCCGGTATAGGCAATGTGAGCCTTTTCGTTATAGAAAGCAAATACACAGGGGATATTGTCCATATACCTAATAAGGGTATCCATTATACGGTTAATTCCTTCAACAACTGCAACATCTGCACCATCAACGTATGATGTATTGCCTCTTACAAATAAATTAACTAAAGAAAGTTCCCTTTCTATACGAGTTATTTCATTTAATATAGAAGCAGAACTAAGTTGCAAGCCATCTTCTGATTGTTGATAAAGTCTTAAAGAGTCGGATATAAATTTGTTAACAAACAAAAATAAAATAATAATTGCTATTACAGCAACGACAATGTTTATCCACAATATACCAACAAAAGCATTAACACCAACAAGCGTTGCTATAACTAAAATAATTAATGTTAATACTTTGATTCTGAAGCTAGAAAATAAAAATTCTCCCATAAGTTTTACCCTTTCTTAGAAGCTGTATTATACAGCTTCTTATACTCATATGGTGTTTATGTCCAAGTGTATAATTTATAATCAAAAAATTTAAAAAAATCCATTGCCAATATTATCTAACAATGGTACAATGGAAAAGTAAGATTGGTAATTACAACGTTCGGTTGCGCCTCCCCAGGCAACAACCGACGCATGAGGGGATGTCAACGAAACATCACCCTGCAAACACAGAAACTCTGTCGCTGTAGTATGCAACAGTATAACTTAGTTTTGCCTTTTTTACAAGGGCAGGGTTGGTTATTTTGTTCAGTAGGATACTTTGGTGTATGGTGTGGTATGTGCTTATTCATTTGAATTATTTGAGTGGATGGTTTGAATAGTTTAATTTTTTAGTTAAAATATTCAGGCGTGCAGGTGATGTTGATCGTTTTTTGATCAGGATCCCCTGTACGCCTTTTTTGTATAGTTTTATATAAATTAGGCGATGGAGGTGAGTCCAATGACTTGAAAACCTGCTATGCTAACATTAACGTAGTTGGGATAGCACCTAAAAATTGAATAAATACCTAAAGCCTATAGCCTGGGACGTTGCCTATGGCGAAAAAAAGATACTTTGCTAATGTAGCAAGGTATCTTTTTTATGATGAATTTCTTTATTTTGAATTTATTTTAAAGTAAAAATTCATTACCGCTTTTTTGTTTTAATCTTTGTTATAATCTGTTCTAATGGAACACTGGGACAATCGTCTGATAGAATTTTGTCGAAATTATCTTAATTCGTAATCTACGATAAAGAGGAGGGTATTTATAATGAAGGCGATAAAATTAAGCCTTAAAGACAGGTTAACAAAGCGGGTTTTAGCAATTGTTGTTGTTGTTACTATGTTGGTGTCGCTTTTGCTGGGGTGGTTGCCTAATAGGGATGTAGTGGCGGTGGGGGCGCGGGTTTTAGGGACGCCTATTAGTACTGTTGCACAATTTCAAGGTATGGGAGGTGTTGGTAGTAGTGGTGAATATCATCTTATTGATAACTTAACCATTAATTTAAATGAGCCTAACAATTTTCAACCTTTGCACTTTAGCGGAATCCTTGATGGAAGAGGGCATACTATCACTGTAACAGGTAACAGAACATTATTAAGTCAATCCTTAAATGATATCTATTGGGGGGCACTATTTACAGAAGTTACCGGAACCATTAAAAATTTAGATGTGGTATTAAATGTATCCATAGACATTAGAGACACCTTTAATACATTTTGGACGTCACCAAATTATATGAGCCACTGGTTTACAAGAGGGGGTTGGTATTTGGGGCGGAAAGCAACTCATCATTTTCCTGATGCATTTTTAGGGGGAATTGTGGGACACCTTAACGGTGGTGAAATCACAAACACCAGTGTGAGGGGAAGTTTTAATGTAATGCGTTCTATTGATACTTATCAGGACTATAGCACTAATCGAGAGCTTCATGCTGTAATACTTAATTCAAACTATTATGCAGGTGGCATTGCTGGGCAGATGAGTGGATCAGCACTTATTAGTACATGTTTTATTGATGGATTAAATATCATTGGTAACACTGGGACTAACTCATATAATGATTTTCGTTGTAATAGTCATTTATGTTGTGATCATATGAGTTGGCTATGGTGGTGGGATATGATAGATATTTTTGGTTGTTGTTGTTACGTAATTTGTTATGATTATGTATGCTGTTGCTATGTTGCATGTTGCTGTTTTCAACTTATAGGTCTTAATCGCACTATTTATCGCTATCAGGTATTTGCCGCCAACATTGTTGGACAACTAACAGGCGGATATATTACCAATAATTTGATTGGTAATAACAGTCAAGTTGATATTGGCAGTGTAAGTAACCGGAATTTTATTGGGTACGCGGGAGGTATATTTGGGCATAATGCATTTAGCACATCAACTACTTATGTAAATAGAAATGTGATTCGTGATGTAACAATAAGAGCATCAAACCATGGTGCCACAAATTGCAATTATAATGTTGATGAATTTAATGGAACCAATTATGGTTTTGTTGGTTATATTGGAGGTTTTGCTCAAGAGAACCCGATAGACTTATTGAATTTTGTTCATAATGTTACTACTATCATGACACCGTTTTGGACTAGTGGTGTTTCGCATTTTTACGGAACTATAAATAATCCAAGCCTGGAACAATTCGATGAGAGAAACAGGATGCTACCCATGTATTCCGATCTAAATATAGACCATTGGATAGATTCCAGAGATCTGAATCTCCTGAATATTTATAACGGGCCGACTTTAAGATGGAATACGGTTATGCCGCCTGAACCTAGGTTCACAGGTTTTGATGATGATGATGATGATGTATTTATTTTTGAACTCTTTCCTCCTACAGAAGTACAGGAGCCTTGGAGGGGTGACATTGACAGATGGACAGATCCCAATGATATCCGTTTTCGTATAGTCGTAAATAGTATTGCTCAACTTGCAGCACCAATACTCGAAAAGGATGATAACCGTCCTGGGGTATTTGAAGTAGTTATCCCGGCAGATGCAGATGGAAGCCTTTCAGCACTTGGGCTTGATGACGAGGATATAGAAATCTTTTGGTATTACGAATATCGTCTTGATGATGCACCTCCGGGTTCGCCAGATACTATCCGCTTTGATCCTCTTGAAGGAGATAATTTTATAGACTTGAGACATCATGAAGATGGTTTTGTGACTGTATTTATGCAAACGCAAATGAGGGATGCAAACGACAATATTTCTAATAGTGTGATTAGTGAGCATAGGATAACAGTTGCCGATTCTAGCTTTAATATGCCGGGACAACTTACCCCATATACTCCAGCCGATGAAGATATTGCTGAAGTATATGCAGAATTGTCTATGGACATTTCACTAAACGCAACATCACCTTCCGCATTAATACTGAATTCTAATCATGTAGGACTTACGATAAACTCAACTTCGCTTAACCTTAACAACAATGAAGTTAACGTTGTATCAAGTTATCCCGAAGGTTATATTATAAGTTATGAAACATGGGCACGTTTTCCTAATGCTTATGCTGATGAATCTGAAATTATTTTTGATATTAGTGTAATAGAATATTATCCTGATAGCGACCCAACTGTTATTATAACTTTAAGAGAAGATCCATCAATCTCTATTGAACAACCATTTGGAATTTTAGCTCAACCCCGTAGAGATAATGATGGTAACAATACGATTAATTTTTATTATCCAGATACAGCAAGGCGTGCAGATACACGCTTACATTGGCGCGTAGATGATAGTACATCTCCGATAGGAGGTCAAAGTGCTATAGGAGAGTCTCTAATAATTTCAGCTACCCAACTGCCTACATGTGATGATTATCCTATTGAAATTTTAGTATGGTCACAATCTTCTAATGACAGCTTTTTACGAAGTTCCCCTGTTACTATAGAAATTTATGTAGAAGGGTATGGCTGGGGATTAGAACGCATAGATTCTCCAGGACTGGACGGAAGAGGTTCGGAAGGCCAAATAATACTGTATTGTACCGATTTAGGACGTTTCATAAATAGAGATAACAATTCAGTTTTATTTAGATATCCTGAAGGAAATCTTATCCCTCCACAATCCAGACTATATATTTATTTTTGGCATAATTCAGACAGAGCCTTTATTGATCAGCGTACAATAGTACCCCCCGGAATATCTACACCACCAATAATTGAACCTTCTGCCGGGGGGAATGAAGGGCTTCTTAACCCTATAATTTTAAGACCGGGTAATTTGATAGATAATGTCTCAACTGTAATTTACTATGAACTATACTTTTTTGGTGATGCTAATCCAATCGTGGGATACACACTACCGTTGTTAAGGACGGATGCTCACACCATTGAATGGGACACCATAAAATATTATTTTAGAGGAGAAGAAATGAGGCTTACTGCCTCTGCTATTGAAACTCCAATAGGCGGTGTTCAGGTTCCTATTCCAAATGCCCGCAGTGATAATACAATAAGAGTATTCCACCACACGCAAAAAGCTCGTGATGATCCTCCACTGATTATAGATATTAGATCAGGATTACCAGGTTCAACAATTAATGCTGATAGAACTCACTTTTTTGCAGAAGGGGAAAGGATAGGTATTAGGCTCCCGGATGGTATTTTTGTTGATGACTCTTTACAAATAAATATTAGTACAGGTGATATGATTGTACACGCTCAAAATGACGGATCTTTTGTTATTGAAGCAGATATGATTGATAGAAATAGTCTCACTATAGATGCGTGGTATACTCGTACTAATTTCCCAGACTCAAGACCAATTAGAAGAATAGTCAATATTAGGGCTTATCCTAGACAGCCTATCCCTTCAATCCCTACAAATGAACGTATAAGAAGAGGAGAAACATTAAGATTTTTCCTGCATCCTGATGATTTTATGAGGGCAGAGCGAGTTTATTATGTACCATATGATACGGAATCTCCGGATTGTTTTACCGAGTATACCCAACGATTAGCCTTTGACCGAATACCTCCGGGTATGATACGAAACTTCCGCCCTGTTGTTATTGTCACTAGTGAGGCAGCAGTTGGATATCTTGAAGGTGCTATGCCAATTTTCCGCTATTATTTAAACAACATAGCAAGTGAATATAATTTTGGAAGGCCGGAAATATGGCTTTCTAATAATAACGAGTATAGACTTTTAAGAGATTATATCAGTCCAAGGGAAACGAGACCACTTACCGGTGCCGGGCAAAATATTGTTGTGGATACAGTATTAAATACCAGAAACCCCAATTTTCATCTTGCCCTAAGAGAAGAAGCTTATTTAACATACAATTTCCAAACCCAGCTTCCAACACCAGAGGGATTGCCATCTGATGAAACAGAAGATGGAATGTCAAGGAGAGAATTAGACTTTAATTACACCGTTTATTTATTTATACCGAGGGATGAATTAATTCAAATTTCAGCAAATCCTCGAATGTACTATACAGTAAATGAAGATGACCCTGAAGTAATTTGGAATCCACTCACCAGAAGATACGATGTAACTAATGGCACATTATATAACCACGATGAAGGTATTTGGGGGTATGACAACCAAGAAGGCAGGTTAACCATAAGAGCAATTGCTGTATTAGAAGGGTACGAACCCAGCAGAGTTAGTGCCTTGCGGTACTACGTACGGCCTCAAACCAGTGTTCCTTCACCAAGTGTCCTTCCTCCAACCAGTACCGTAGTTGATGCAGATGCTGATAGAATAACGGTAGTGGAATCAGGTACGCGCATATCGCTTTTTGCAGCTATTGCAAATGCAAGAATCAGATATGGTATTGGTAGCTATGTTACTAGTGACTACGTTCATAATCGAACCCAAATTGTGGCTAGGGGTGAGCCTGGTGATTTGTTTATGGTTACAGCCATGGCGTTTCTAAGAACCGGTAACGAAATAACCGGCGAAGAGATTCTAAGGGATAGCGAACCCGTAACTTTTGTTTTTAGGATAGCAGATCAGGTAACAGCACAACCCCCAACTTCTTGGCCTGTAACCACCAACGAAAATGTAGCAGTAGTACAACGTGGTAGTAGAGTAACACTACAAAGCCCAAATGGACTGCATGTTATTTATAGTATAGATGGACGCCCAAATCCTGAGCATGTACGATTTACAGGCCCGGAAAATAATCGACGTCTTGAGCATGTTAATAATAATGCAGTAACCAGGGCAACAAGGATATACGATAGCGCAACCGGTATAACCATAGAAGGTGAACTTGGCGGCTTAGTTAACATAAGTGCCATGGCCTTTGCAGGCCCGGATAACCAGAGCTTCCATAATAGCGATATCGTAACTTTTACTTACAGTATAGAAACTCGACAAGCGGCCACTCCTGTAGCAACGCCTACAACCGAGGATGGGATTCCTCGTATATTACCTAACAATAGCTTGATAACTCTACGTACACCTACAACAACAGCAAACATATATTATTCAACTATTGGCACACCCATTCCCGGACATGCAGATACTACTACTTTAGGGGCAAATAGCGGTACCATTCAAATCTCCGGTGCTCCGGGAGAATTCGTCAATATCCGTACCATTGCTATAGGCAATAACATGCTTGATTCCGACATGGCCTTATTCACATTCCAAATTGAGGAATTGCAAGTGGTACAACCTCCTACTGCATGGCCTCGTACTACCCCGGAAGAAACCGCAATAGTACCTTTAGGCAGTTATATATTTCTGCAATCTGAGACAACAGATGCTACCATCTATTATAGTAGAACCGGCGCACCCAACCGTCGGTTAACGGATGGAGGCATTCGCGTAGAAGGCACTCCCGGTACAACTTTTAGAATACATGCACAGGCAACAGCTCCGGGTATGCGAGAAAGTGATATAGTTATTTTTACCTACCAAATTGCAGACCTAAATGTGGTGCTTCCTCCTGTAGCGTGGCCTCGCACTACCCCGGAAGAAATTGCAGTGGTGCCGCTAGGTAGTCATATAGTGTTACAATCTGATACGCCAAATGCTGTCATAAGTTATAGCAGGAGTGGTACGCCAAACCGACCTTTCCCAAGTGGGGGTATCCCGGTGGAAGGAGATCCGGGCACCACTTTTAGGATACATGCAAGAGCCACAGTTCCGGGTATGCGAGAAAGTGATGTTGTTATCTTTACCTACCAAATTGCAGACCTTAATAGAGTACTTGCTCCCACTGCTTGGCCTCAAACTACCCCGGAAGTAGAGGAAATTGCAGTAGTAGCTTTAGGCAGTCATATATTCCTTCAATCTGATACGCCAAATGCTACCATTTATTACAGCAACACAAGTGTGCCTGACAGACTCTTTCCAAATGATGGTATTCTTGTAGAAGGTACACCGGGCAGTACCTTTAGAATACATGCTCATGCCAGAGTTCCGGGTATGCAGGAAAGTGATATTATTATTTTCACTTATCAAATAGAAACCATGAATGCTGTAGCTGCTCCAATCGCTACCCCGGAAACTAGTGACAGCGAGCCTACTATAATGTCAAGAGGATCTTCTATAAGACTACGTAGCCCAACTGCAACGGCAACAATATTCTATTCATTAGAAGGAATGCCGGTAGTAGAAAACAGGGCAGACGGAAGCTTCCACCCGGCCGAAGGTACCAACCAACTGGATGTAAGCCAAATTATCACTGTGCCTGACGATTGGGAAAGTGAGTTCTTTGTAATAAATGCTATAGCTGTAGCTGATGGAATGTACGATAGCGATATTGCTACCTTTACCTATCGCCTCCCGGCATCAGTTCATCCGGTACAAGCAAATCCCGGAAGCAGAACCGTTGTCCGCGGTACAGAAGTTTCGCTCTCCACTGCAACACAATATGCCACTATATACTTTGAAATCTCTTCCGCATACGCAGAATTAACAGACCCAATTCCGGGAGAAAGCCAAGTATTTAATTTGCCAATCGTAATAGAATCTGACACACATATTCGTGCTATTGCCGCAAGAGAAGGGGAATTTAGCAGAATCACTACATTCTCATATACCATGGCAGATCAATTACCGGCACCAGTACCGTCTATCCCCAGTGGCTCTATTGTGCCAAGAGGTACCATGCTTAACCTTACAACTACCGAAGGAGCAAGCATCACATATACCAAAGATGGTACAGATCCAACCAACCCGGATAACCCGTCCAGGATGCATGGATCAACCATTGCCCTTGATGCAGAAGCGGGTCAGAGTATAAGCATCTCTGCTTTTGCTCATATGACAGGGCAGACTCCAAGTGAAATTGTTTCCTTTACGTACTCTGTACTGGATTCTAATGCGGCTATAGTAGCGCACCCTCCTTCCGGCTCTGATGTGCATGTAGGCGGCTGGATTACGCTGGTTACGCAAATCACAGGTGCTGAAATAAGGTATGCTGTGGGGGATACGGATCTTGATAATAACGCCGGAACAATATCATCCGGCGGAAGAGTGCAAGTCGCGGGGCAACCCGGTGGAACCTTTATAATTCGTGCGCAAGCGGTATCAGGATCAATAGAGTCTATGCCAATGATGTTCTACTATAATATATCTTCACGGGCGCATCCTCCAAACCCAAGCATCTTGGACGGGGCACGTGTCACACAAGGTACCCGCTTAGCCTTTAACGTACCTAACGGAGTTGTTTATTACAGGGTTGACAATATTATAAATGGCCTACGGACAACGGGCAGCTTGCAAACTTATACAGGGCCATTTGTACTACAAGGTGATCCCGGTACAGAAATAAGGGTAACTGCCTTTACACGAGCAGAAGGCTTAGAAGATAGCGAAGAAAGAGTTTTTTCATATCGCATGTCTAACCAAACTGCGCCACCTGTGGCACGGCAAGTAATAAGTGATGGCACGTTTAATCGCTATGTTGATATCAGCGGTGAGATTAATAACGTAGATAGAAGGCAAGGAGTCATGATATCGCTTTCCGGTGCCACGCCAAATGCTGTAATCTACTATACTTCTAATGGAACTGTGCCCCCTGTCGGATCTCCTGAATGGATTCGTTATGAAGGCCCATTCTCAGTGCATCGGTCTGTAACAATAAATATGTTTGCAATAGCCCCGGATATGGATCCAAGCGAAAACGAACGTCAGCACATTAGAATTAATTTCATTGGAGATGAAGATTACGACGAAGAATTTGAAATTGACGATGACATGGATTTTATTCTTGTCTATACTCATCTTGAAACTGATGTCCAGTTGCGCATTAGATTTACTGAAGAAGGGGAAGATCCAATCTTGCCTGAAAACGCACGACTGGAAGTAGTAAGACTGGAACCGAACGATGATACCTTTATCGGCGTAAGGGATAGGGTTATCCGTGCAAACTTGAGTGCTAACGGCTCTGAAGTGGTAGATGTGCAGGTAGTTGAACTTTATGAAATTCATGTTTATGTAGAAGAAAACGGACAAACACGACGAATCAACAATGGCTTTGATGAAGGTAGCATAAGAATTGGAATTCCTCTACAAGATAGTTATAGAGATGCTATTGTAAGAGTATGGCATATTCCGAATGAAAATGTGTTGCCAAATCCATTATATACCATAAGAAGAGGCAGCAGAGGTACGATTTTCATTCAACCGCCAAGCTTTAGCCATTTCGCCGTAGTAGTCCCTTATGTAAGCCATGTGAACCAAAACCAAGGCTTTAATTTTCAATGGCTTATGTTAATACCGCTATTAGTTACATGTATAACTGTTCCTGTTTTCATCATAAAAAAGAAAAAAAGGGATTCCTATGCACCACTAATAGAAAATGATACAGAAGAAGAAAGTGACACAGAACAGTCAGTATAATCATGCATAAAAAGTGACAACACAAAGACAAAATGACAACAAGACGGCTGATAATAGCCGCTTAGTTGTCATTTTCGTTTTTATCGGCTTCTGAATATTCAGACTTTGTTTCCAAAAAAAGGGCTAAATTTGTATTTCAGTATCGCTATATTGCATCTTGGTATTAACCCCATTACGAATTTGGCAATACTACCGATACAATACTGTGGAGGTGATTCCTTGATAATAAAGCTCGAACAGGATTCAGCAGTAAAGAAGGGCGAACTTATCATTAAATATTCAGAGATGGACAAAGAAACAATTCGTGCTATTGCTCACCTTGAGTTAATAAATACAAAGATTAAATGTAGTAACGATACCGGCGAAGTTTTCGTTAGGGTTTCTGACATCTTCTACTTTGAAAGTGTGGATAAATCAACCTTTATTTACTGTGAAAAAGAGGTGTATGAAACAGAGTTGAGGTTATATAAAATTGTGGAGGATTTTGCATTGGCAGGTTTTGTACAAATAAGTAAATCTTGCGTGTTAAATATAAAAACGCTGGATTCAATTTCCCCCTTATATAACAGCCGTATGGAAGCAACATTAACAAATGGCGAAAAAGTTCGCATTACCCGCAACTATCTAAAAGGCATTAAAGAAGCATTGGAGGGCATCTGAAAATGAAAAAATTATTAACAAATACATTTCTTACAACAGGGGCTTGTCTTATGCTTTTGGCTTTGATTGTAATAGTGAATCAAAGTCACAATGTGGATTTTGTTACTACAATTATACGCACCTTTGCTTCGCATTTGGTAATTAATGCTGGTCTAATGATTACGGAACGGCTTGAATTTAGATATCGTGCATTAAATCATGTTATAGACTTTGCGTGGTCAACGGTTGTAGTAATTATAATTTGGGTGGGATTAGGTTGGTTTGAATTTACCACGATATGGGTGTTATTGGCTATATCTTTGGTGGTGCATTTTATTATCTTTATTTTGGAAATGCATCGTTCTCATAGTGAAATAGCTGAAATCAACAAGTTAATAAAAGAAAAAAGGCGTTAAGCCAAATATTGGAGGTATTTTATGAAGTCTGCAAGACGAATATTAGCAATGGTATTAACTGTAATTCTTGCTGTAAGTGGATTGCCTACGGTTTTTGCCGCCGAACTTGTACCTATAACCGAAACAGCCTACATAAATGAGCAAGAGGAAGAACGGTTTTTTGTTTCTGCGGAAGAACAGAACGTAGAAGCATTGGTTTTGGGAGTAGGAGAAAGCGTTGACCTTGCTGTTTTGCTTGGCGAAGGAATTATGCTTGCTGAAATTACAAGCGATGAGGATTTTGTACCGGTAAGCCCCAATGTCCTTACGGAAGATGGAATTGTAAGAATTGAAGGGCTTTACCTTGGCGAAAGTGACGTTATGGTTACATTTTGGACGTATCCTAGTTGGAATGTTTCCACCACCACACCAAGTGCGCTTGCTGTGACAACACCGAGTTCGCTTAACACAAATATTTACAACATTGTAAAAACAATTAGGGTTTATGTAATCGAGCCTGTGGCTTTTATGCCTTTGAGCTATAATGCGCCTACATTTTTTGATGACTTTACGGTAGACACTTTGTTTTGGGACACTTCCGGTCATCAAACAGAGCATAGTATGCGCAGGTATAATGATATGCTTGTTACCAACATTCAAAACCAGTGGAGCCGCGCCGAAGTCAGAGGCAGACATTGGGATAACTTTATTGCGGAAATTGATTTCAAATTTACATCTGCTACAGGGGTTGATTTTGCCGCCTTTCATATACGATATACGGCGGCAGATAATAATTTAGCTTTTCTAATCCGTGATGGTAGCGTACAAGTTATACGCAACTGGGATTTGTCTGTTGCGGGGGAATTTATTGCATATCACCCTTTTACTCGTGGCGAAATGCACAGGATTAGAATTGAAGCACAGGATGAAATTATAAATTTGTTTGTGTGGTGCGATAGTAACGTCGATTTCATACAATTAAACAGCACCCCTATCATCAACGGCACTACAGGGCAACCGCCACAAGAAGGCAAAATTGTATTGCGTGCATGGCAGGAGCATATAGCTATTGACAGAGTAATGATAGTTGATACCAACCCACAGGATTTTTTCTTTGCAGATAGTATGGTTAGGGTTGAATTAGGAATACCTACGACAATAGCTTATGTAAACGATACCGGTTATGGGATTACCGGTATATCGTTTATATCTAGCGATCCCGACATTATTTCAGTTGATAGTAATACAGGTGTAGTTACTGCAATTGCCAATCCTATGAACATGGACGCTGTAACCATTACTGCAACGGCTACGCTATCTAACAATGAAACTCGCACAGCGTCGTACAATGCAGTGGTTTTTTCACGACTTAGTAGCTTTAGTTTTATTTTGCGCTCGTGGCTACAGTCAAATACTCACACCATGCGTGTGGGCGATACTTTAAACTTAAACGTGCATACACAACCTATACATGTTACAGATGTTGAGTTTGATTGGACAACGAATGCCCCAAGTATCGTTGAGATTGTTGGAAGTAACCAAATACAGCGTGGTATTCGTGCGTTAGCCCCCGGAACTGCAACGGTGCGTGTTACTCACCCCGAAACTTACCCCACAACAGGAGATTATACAGAAGCCACCATCACTGTATTGCCTAGAATAACCACAGCAAACGACCATGTTTTTACCAAAGGACATATACCGGAAGCTATACCGCCGCATTTTTGGGGCGTTAACTTGACCATGCCGATAGGTTTCATCAATAATTGGTTTCACAACGACAACTCTGCTTATAATCAAATGCTAGATGCAGAGCTACCTTTTTTGCAAGAACTTCAATCCCAACTTGTGCGCGTTATTTTAGAGCATTATGATAGCCAAACGCACTCTTTGTATGGAGTAATCCAAGGGACGCATAATCAGAATTTCCACAACGCTAATATCGTTCCTTTGTCTAATGTGCTTAGACAGGCAAACGACTTGGGTGTACCGGTATATATTGCAACAAGTACCCACAATTCCGCAGACCATAAGGTGGAGTTAATCAGTGCCGCATTAGACATTGTAGACGCACGACCGCTTTTTGTATCTATTATGAATGAACCCCATGACCCCACTGATGATATTGCAAATATGGCGGGAAGAAACCCACCCGCAGACGTATACGCTTATATGGAAATCGTCAGACAAGTATCACGAAGACTCCGTGCAGAGTATCCAAATGAAGATATAGTATTAGCCGTATGCACAAACGCAGACAGCTTTATGTGGATTGACCCTGCGGATTTAGGTACTACGGGTACACTTGCCCAAAGGCTTGTCTCATGGACAGAATATTTATCCCGCCCGGAAAATCGGTACTACTTTGACGCAGTTGTGCATTTTTCATATTCAACCGCGCATGGCCCGGCCTTTTTTGGCGGAATAACAACCGACCAAATTATGTCAACTTTTTCATACCATGCAGCACGGGAATTGCAAGTTATCGAAAGGCAGAACAGTCTTTTCCCGGACGAAGAAATTTGGATAGTTGAGTTTGGTGACTTGCCAATTTTTATGTTTCCTCATGCCGTTCAAAATAACTTCCCAATGGATGAAAACATACGGGCGCAATGGCAATATATGAAATCTTTGGGTAATGCAATAAGTTATGCACAAAGGCAACTCTCGTTGCTTAGGCATGGTGGTGCCACTATGGCACTGCACTATTCTTTTAACCATTCCATCGGCTTTGGGGTTATAGAGTGGAATGCAGACCGCGCTTATTATGGTTATATTGATTTGGTGGCAATGCCAAATTTTTATGTTTTTAGTGAAATGGGTAGAATTTTTAACGAACACACTCATTTCTTTGACCTTACACCGCCTAGTAGCAACCCAACTCCTGTGTGGTTTGGTTACTGGCTGGGCAGTTACCCTTGGACAGGCAGCATTACGCTTGATGTTTACCGATTAAACGGATTGGCGTTTGGTGATGAATATGGCGCAAAGCAAGCTGTTTTTGTTAATACATCGCCATATCCTGCAAATGTTAGTATACCTTCCTACTATTTTAGAAAGATATGGAGTTATGGCGATGGCTCAAATCCTCTGCCGGATTTTGCAGTAAACACGGTGGAGCATTTCACACATCAACCAATTCATATTCCACAACCTATGATTCATTCGGGAGGTTTTACCGACACCCTTTTCGTTCCGGCCTACAGCATGGTAGTAGCCGACATAGGAACTTTTTACCCTGTAACAGTAGAACCTGCGGTAGCTGATTATGTAAGCGTAAGCCATGTAACAGCAATGGAAGGGGATATTATCACCGTAACAATCACCCCACCAACAGGGCAAAGGCTTGTAGCAGGCGGAATAACAGCAACAGGCGTAATCGTATTTACAGATAATACAACAGGCTCAACAACAGTAACTTTTGCAAAAACAGCAGGAGCAACAGAAGTAAACGCCACATTTGAAAATATACCACCCGATATCTTCACAATAACATTCAATCCAAATAGCGGTACAGTAGCCCCAACAAGTGGGCTAACAGGAGCAGATGGCAGACTTGTGACACTACCAACGCCCACAAGAGCCAATTACAATTTTGTAGGTTGGTTTACTCAAGCAACAGGGGGAACGCCGGTAATTGCAGGAGTAACAGGCACAGTCTTTGACGCAGATACTATCATTTTTGCTCAATGGACGGCGGCAGATAACAACCAAGGCGATAATAATCAAGGCAACGATAATAATCAAGGCAACGATAACAATCAAGGCAACGATAACAATCAAGACAACGATAACAATCAAGACAACGATAATAATCAAGGCAACGATAACAATCAAGGCAATGATAACAACAATCAAGGCGGTAATAACCAAGGCAATGATAACAACAATCAAGGCGGCAATAACCAAGGCAACGATAACAACAATCAAGGCGGCAATAGCCAAGGCAACGATAACAACAATCAAGGTGGCAATAACCAAGGCAATAACAACAACAATCAGGGTGGCAATAACCAAGGCGGTAATGGTGGCAGTAGCGAAAGCCGAAATTACGCATGGATAACTCCAAACCGAAACACATTCGACACAGCAAATCCGCAGGACATAACAGTAACCTTGCATAGTGGAGATTTCAATTTCCGCAACATAAGGTTTGGAAATGTGACATTTGTAAGGGATAGAGATTTTACGGTAAACGGCAATAGATACACCATAAGTGCAGATTTTCTTTCTACCCTCGATTTGGGGCAACGCAGATTAACATTTGAAATGAGTGGCGGCACAAATCCAACACTTACGCTAACGGTAATTGACGGAACAATAACAACACTGCAACCTGTACCGACGCCACAGCCCACAGAGCCAATGCTAACACCACAGCCTATACCCGATCCAATGCCACAACCTACGCCAACACCCGTACCATTTCCATTTATAGACGTAAGCACAACAGCATGGTATTATCCGTTTGTGAGAGCAGTATGGGAACAACAGCTATTCCAAGGCACTTCCCACAATACGTTTACTCCACAAGGTAGTATGACCCGCGCAATGTTTGTGCAAGTGTTGGCTAATCTGGAAGATGTAGACTTATCAGCCTACAGAACACGAACCGCCACATTCAACGATACTTTGCCGAACACATGGTACTTTGCTGCCGTAGAATGGGCGGCAAGTCAAGAGCTTGTAAGTGGTGTAGGCAACAACAACTTTGCCCCAAACAGACCTATCACCCGTGAGGAAATGGCGGTAATGCTTAACCGATATATCGTGAGCAGAGGCATAGTCTTACCACAGGGCGAAATAAGCCTATTCGCAGACCATGATAACATATCTTATTGGGCGATTGAGGGTGTAACCGCAATCCAAGCCGCAGGGATTATCACAGGCCACCCGGACGGCAGATTTGCCCCACAAGATACAGCTACTCGTGCAGAAGTAGCTACTATCTTTGCAAGGTTTACAGAAGTAGCAGACCTACCACGCAGGGATGGGTTATCCATAGTCCAATCTATAGATAAGACCGAAGAATAAAAGCAAGGTAATTCAAAAGCCCAACTAATAGGAAAATTATCCTGTTTGTTGGGCTTTTGCAGCAAGAAAAGGATGACAGCACAAATCCAAAGTTCTTTCCGGGATCTTTTGGAGAAGAACCAAGTTTTCACGGAATATGTGTTATAATTATTGCAGAGGTGATATTAATGAAAAAGCAGAGAATATACCTGTATGCAATGCTATCGCTTATTATTTTAAGTAGCTGTACAAGCCAACCAACAACAGATGATACTTATACTCTTTATGTAGAATCAAGTCCGATATCATATCCAACAGATTTACCGGAAGAAGAAGCTCCCTACCATGATATAGCTTTTAGACCGCTGGGGCCTTCACAGGTGCAAGAGGCTTTATGCGTTACCGAGTTAATGGGAAACAATCCATGGCTTGGCTATTCCGGCACAATAGAAAAACTACCGATATTTGCAAATCAAATATTTGCTAACTATGTTCCGTTTTATCACTACGAGGCAAATAATAAAATTGCCTTTACTGAAGAAGATATGGTTGAGCTGGTAAAAGAAGCAGCTTTGGCTATTGGTTGGACTATATATGAAATGGAAGTTAAGTCCCACAGCTTGGGTCATATTGAAGTTATTGCTCATATGGATGAAGGTAGGCGCATTGATATATGGAGAAATGCCAAAGCATTAGTATTTACCTTTGAAGATGATTTGGAGTTAACCCGCGGGATATATGGTCGCACTAAAGAAGAGGCGGAAGAAACCGTAAAATACTTGGTAGAACGTTTTTCTCATGCGTTGAATATGAAAAATCCAACGCCAAGCATTACTAAATCTTATAGCTTTAATGGGGAATATTTAATTGAATACAGAGCTTTTGATGCAGGTGACGGAGATATAGTAGATGCCATTGTAGGCTACAATTTTAGTGGCGTAAATTTTTGGATGAGTCCTTATTTTGATGAAAGAGGACAGTCAGATAGAATGCGGTTGCATATGCGTTTGAATTTACCTCAATTATCAATATCGCAACCTATAGGTGAATATCCGATTATCACTGCTGATGAGGCCAGAAGGCTGTTGTTGGAAGGGTTTTATACTTCTACCATAGGTGAGATGCATTGGCCCGGGGATGAATTAGCTCTTCAAGCCCCTGTAGAACTGATGTATCTCACAGGACAATTTTATGATGTTTTTATGCCGTATTATGTGTTTCGTATAGAGATACCCGAACATATTTCAGGTCGGCAAATGGCTGAATCTTGGCCCGAAAGGCTGGAGGAGCAAAAAAGTTTTGGCTGGTGGTGGGTTCCTGCAATACAAGAAGCATATTTGCCATATCCACCTTTACGCGAGATTATGTTTAATTAACTTTATTATAGGAGAGTGAAATGTATACTACATCAGCCAAATTGACCTTTTATATCCCACATGCAAACTCCCTAAAAGACAAACGGCAAGTATGCCGCAGTCTTATAGATAAATGCCGACAACGATTTAACGCCTCCATATCCGAGGTAGATACACAAGACTTTCATCAAACATTAACCGTTGGCATAGCTGTGGTTTCCGGAGATGCAGCACATGCTCAAAAATCAATAGATGAGATTATCCGTTTTATGGAAGGTCATACAGACGCGGAATTAATGGAAATTGAAGTATAATCGAATGATACAGCACCTCCACTTCGCACTAACATGCTTCGTGTCGGTGAAGGGGGCGCAATTTTCACTTGCATCAACACGTAAACGTGTTAATATCAATCGGAATTGCTATAAACGGCAAATTGCTTTCACAGTTTTGCCGTTTTTTTTATTCTCACGAAGCTAACCTGTTTCACTATTATGCTGCTTTCCAACGCTTTAATGTTGTCCAACCGGTGACAAAATGGAACCGGTTGCAAGCCGTGTATAAAGAATATGTTGTTAGATCTTTAAAGTCAGATCGAGTTATGTTAAACTGGGACTATGAATGCGCAAAAAAGTACAAAAAAAGCGGTAAATATTGAAGTTTCTACATTATTATACTAAGTAATCAAAGTCAGATTGCACATTCATATGAAAATAAAAATACATATTTATGGAGGTTATTGCCCATGTTTAACAGTTTAAAGAGCAAGTTGATCGTCCCCACTTTACTTGTAGTTTTGGTACTGGTTGGGGCAATTGTTATATTTGCAGTGATGCAGACTCACCGCTTGTCAGATAACCTTACACATGATCGTATTATATCTATGTCAGGATTCTCAGAAAACTGGTTAGAGACCTTTGACGATATGAGTAGAGTGGTGGCTTTGTCTGTGTCCAGAAGCCCCGGCCTAATAAATGCCATTGATACATGGATGGATGGTTACAGACCTGCTGCTCGTGCTGAAATGTTGCCATACTTGCAAGTTACAGCCCGTGAAATGAGTGTTAGCAGTTTTATAATCCATGCCAATGATGGCACTGTCATTTTGCGTATGCATGACCCGCGAACTTTTGATGACGACAATAGTAATTATCATTTTGTAGCAGCCGCTATGCAGGGGCACACTACTACTACTTATGCTGTTACAGACGACATACCATTTGGACTGTTAACTACCATTCCCATAAACCGTGATGGACAAAATATCGGCTCTGTTACTGCAATTTTCTATATGTTTACAGAAGAATTTGTAGACGATGCAGCAAGAATTTTTAATGCACAAGTTACCGTTTTTGCCGGAAGTCGCCGTGTAGCTACTACCCTGCGTGATGAGCATAACAATAGAGTAATAGGTACACACTTAGATAATGAAGAAGTACTTAATACTGTGTTAGCGCAAGGACGCCCTATCTATTTGCAAACGGAACTGTTAGGGATGTCACATACTGCAATGTACCTTCCGCTTCGCGATGCTGCCGGGGTAATAATAGGTATGTTTTCTGCCACCTTTTCAAATGAATATGCTATGTCTCAAACTAATACCATGGTTGCTTTGCTTATTCTCATCGGTATTGTGGGTATAGTGGTAGCGGCAGTACTTATGTATTTCTTAATTGCGAAATCATTAAAACCTCTTACCACTCTTTCAAAAATTGTAGAGGATGTATCTAGCGGTAATATTAATGTAAACATAGACAGGTCAAACTTACCTAAAGATGAAATAGGTGTGCTTACTTATGATGTTTCCATCCTTGTGGATGTCATAAAAACAATGGTGGATGATTTATCGAGTGTGCATACAGAATATGTTAAATTAGGCCATATCCACTATAGAATTGATGATAGCAAGTACCAAAACTCTTTTAAAGAAATGATTGCACTGGTAAATCAACTTCTGCATTTAACTACAACAGATATAAAAGAAATTGTTGATACATTGGATCTTATAAGCAATGGCGATTTTAGCAAAGAGGTACAACATAATGTTTGGATAGGCGAATGGGTGATGGTGCCTAATGCACTTAGCAAGCTTATCAACAATTTAAAAGGGGTTAGCACAGAAGTAAAGGCTATGATTGAAGCAACCGCCATTAAAGGCGATTTAAGTTTTAGAATTAATGCGGACGATTATAAAGGTGACTGGCATGACATTATGGAAGGGCTTAATAACATAGCACAAGCTGTGGATAGGCCGCTTAAAGTTATTGAATTATCTATGAGAGAGATGCAATCAGGTAATTTAAGTTTAGATAATATTAATAAGAAAATTGGCGAGGTTGGCGTTGATGGAGATGCAGAACATTATAATGGAGTGTTTAGAAATATTATAGCTGCTTTTGACGAAAGCCTTATTGACGTAGCTTCCTATGTTAATGAAATATCAGAAAACTTAGTTTTAATCTCTAATAGACCTGTCCCTGAACCAAGAAGTATGATAAAATGCGTATGGGTGAATGAGAATGAACGCATACGAAAAAATAGAGAAATTGAATGAAAAAGAATTCAAGCTGATAACGGGAGTTACAA